>CAKZLG010000085.1 GCA_937125035.1 uncultured Maribacter sp.
TGTAAGAAAGTTCAACTCTTTGATAGATTTTCCAATTGGTTCTGAATAGTTATAATAAATGGGAAGCTCCATGGGGTTCCACTGTTTTTTGAACTTATGGTTATTGCTGTTCACTGTAGATCGGCCAAAGGAAAAGTAATCATACCCCCGTTCTATGGATTTTTTTAAGATTTGCCAACAGATAAAGGCATGTATGTTGTACCTATCATAATTATGGTCCGTGGCGGACCAACATATTTCGTTGAAATTCAAATACGAAAGGGAGAAGCCGGCCGCGATCAGTTTTTTTCCATCATAAAGCACCGTGATAAGGGCCTCCCCATTTTGGTAATGGTCCAGTAAATTTTTATAAAATATTTTCCCAATGGGGGGTGAGCCAAAATCAAGCATTTTTTTAGCATAAAGCCCATAAAAATCATCCAATAACTCTTGGTGGCCATGGCGTACCTCCAAACCCAATTTATCGGTTTTTCTGATTTTTTGTCTCAATTTGGATTTTAAAGACAAAAGCTGTTCTTCCTCTGAGGGAAATATCCGCAGAACACAACTCAGTTTCCTGTCATATACATACTTGGTATGTTTTGTAAAGCTTCGTATTTCAAACGAAGTATTGGCCAAGAGTTCCTGCAGTAGCGGGGGGTTGGCCAACTTTTTAGAAAGCAAGGGTCCGCCATAAGAAAAATGGGGCATGGAGACCCATTTCCTTCCTATCTGCACCACAGGAAAGACACCTACTGGGCCATCTTGGTCCATAATCCAATATTTGTTGTATGAATAGTCAAACGTCATGGCCAAGACATCCCCTAAGGATGGGTTGTGGGCCATGGTGACCATGGTATGTTCCTTTTCCTTGTCCAAAAAGTGGTTCCAAGCCCCGTCATCTGTACAGACTTCCAGATGAAAGCGGTTCATTTGTTCTCCGTTGAAATTCATATGCATATTAGGGTGCTTCATAAGGTTCAATACACATATTTAGAAATCACATGGCCCAAATAAACAGAGGTCTCCATAGGTTGCATTTTCCAAAGTTTTGAAAGAAAGGTGAATTCCTTGATGGATTTACCTACAGGTTCTGAATAATTATAAAAAAGCGGCAATTCCATGGGGGCCCATTGCTTTTTATAGATATAACTACCACTGTTCAAAGTGGACCTGCCCATGGAGAAATAATCATATCCTTTTTCAATACTATAGGCAATGATTTTCCAAAACAGAAAGGAATTGACATTGTGCCGATCAAAAACAGGATCGGAACTGGCCCAACAAAGCTCATGAAAACCAAGGTAACACAGCCTAAAACCTACCGCTACGGGCCTATCTTCCTTATATACTACGGATACGCCCACCTCACCGTGCTCATATCCTTCCAATAGGTTTTTGAAAAATACCTTCCCTAAAGGAGGAGACCCTTTCTGAAACATTTTACGGGCATAGATGTTATAAAAATCATCCAGTAGCTCGGCTTGGCCATGTACTGCCCTAAGGTTCAATTTATTGGCATTTCGTATTTTTCTCCTGAATTTGGGTTTAAGCATATTGAGCTGTGCTTCCTCATCCTTTTTCAATTTGATGATGGAGGCCACTTTTTTATCATATTGATGTTCTGTGAGCTTTTTAAAGCTGCGCGCTTCAAAAGAGGTATTTTTAAAGACGCGTTTAACACAAGGCTCTATACGGACCTCTGGGTTTACGATGGGGCCGCCATATGAAAAATGGGGCATGGAGACCCATTTCTTTCCTATTTGTACGGCCGGTAGCACGCCAACGACCCTATCGTCTTTTACAAGGACCTTATTCTTTGCTATGTAGCCAAATGTTTTGGCCAGTATTCTGCCCAAAGATGGATTATGCGCAATTGTAATGAGTTGACGTTCCTTTTCCTGTTCCAGAAATTGGTTCCACACCTTATCCTCTTTAGTGCTTTTCAAAATAAAATCAGTGGCTTGTTCCATCTCTATGTTCATGTTCAATACTATACTTTATTTTGTGGTACCTAGTAGACATACTTGGAAATGATATGCCCAAAATAGATTGAGGTCTCCAAGGGTTGCAATCTCCATATCTTGGTCAAAAAATGGTGGTCTTTCAATGATTTGCCAACAGGATCTGAATAATTGAAGTAAAGGGGCTTTTCTATAGGGGCCCATTGTTTTTTATAATAGTGGTTGCCACTGCCTGTGGTGGATCGGCCCATGGAGAAGTAGAGGTGTCCCTGGTGTATGGAGTCCTTTATCATTTCCCAATACAAGAGTGAGTTTACATTGTCTCTATCATATCTCTTATTTGAACTGGC
>CAKZLG010000086.1 GCA_937125035.1 uncultured Maribacter sp.
ATCTTGATAAAGATATCTGGATATTGCTCTATGTTGCGTGGTATCCAAACATCATTCTGGCCATCACCGTCCGGGGTAAAGAAGTTGGGGATCTCTATGTCTATGAACTCCATAAAAATAGTGCCTGTGGCCTCACATCCGTTCGCATCCACTACCCTTACAGTATAGGTGTCCGTACGGGTAATGAAGATGGTATTGTCATCCCCATTGTTACGATCGCCAAAGTAGAAGGTATAGCCTTCACTACCGCCTGTTGCAAGGGCCGTAATCTCATTGAGGTTACGTTGCTCCAAGACCAATTGCAGCGGTTCAAAGGCTTCTACCTCAAACGCAATGGTGTTGATACAACCATTGGCATGGGCTATGGCCACATAATGGCTGCCTGGGGCCATATTGGTAAAATTGGCCTCCAGCCCAAAATCATTGGGGTCGGTGGAATCCAAGGCATACAGTACATCCCCGGCTATGGTGGCATCTTCCAACAAGAGCTGTAGGCTGTTGTTCGGGGTATCTCCCGTACATTCATGTATGACCTCCGCCGTGGCGTTTAGGTTGGCCCCACCCTCTACAGTAATGGTCTGGTTGATGGTACAGCCATTTGCATCCCTAACGAATACAATGTAGGTACCTCCGCCCAAATTATCAAAGAGCATGCGGTCCTGTACAAAGTCGGTATCCGCATTGGAATCCAGCGCGGTACTGTAAGGAGCCGTACCGCCGGTAACACTTATGGAAATGGTGCCATCTTGGTCACCTGCACACACCTCGGGTGCACTGGTAACATCCATCTCTAAGAGCGCCGGTTCATTGATGGTAAATTCAATAAACTCAAAACAGCCGTTGCCATCTTGCACGATCACACTATACTCCCCAGGTGCCAGGTCGTCAAAGGTGTTGTCGTCGTCAAATTGATTGAGGTTGGGGGATATGGCATATTGGTATATGCCCGTACCTCCCTGTGCATCAATGACAATGCTGCCATTTTCATCACCAAAACATTCCACATCCGTGATGGTGGGCGTAATGGTGAGCACATCCGGTTCCGTAATCTGTACCACTTCAGACAATACGGTACAATCCTCACTGCGCACATGCACATAATAGGTGCCCTGTGGCAAGGCATCAAACAATCCGGTAGGTTGGTACGGTCTTATTTCCGTGACAAGGCCGGTATCCGAGAATAAGGCATATTCATAGTTGCCCAAACCACCGTCTACCGTGGCATTGATCAAGGCGGAACTCTCACCGTTGCAATTGATGAAGGCACCGGAAACATCTAGCGCTACGGATAAGTCCTCAATGGCATTTAGGCTGATTTCGTTGGAAATGATTGAAACACAATTAAAGTTATCCTGGACATAGTATTGATAGGTGCCTGCCATCCTATTCTGCAGCACATGGGTACCGGGCCCATTGTTGTTGTTCATGGCGTTGAAGGTAACGCCGTCCGTACTCCATGTGTAGGGTGCGGTTCCTCCCTGTGCGGTTAGCACCAAGGTGGCACCCACCTGGCACCCGAGTGCCTGTTCCGTTAAGAGCTGGGCGGATACCTCTGTAGGATCAATGATTTGCACGATGGCCGATTCAAACGTACAGCCCATATCATCCTCAACGGAAATGCTATAGAAACCGGCCCCCAAATTGTTGAAGACCCCTGTGGTTTGTCCAGTGGAATTACCAAGTAGGGTAGTCCCAACCATATCATTATAGGTTCTTAAACGATAACGGTAATTGGTTGTCACGTTCCTTGGGTCCAAGGCAAGACTTAAAGAGGCATCGGTATCGCCCTCACAGACCAAAGCGGTTGCCATTGCCGTTCCTGAAATAGGATCTGGTAACAGGAGTTCAAAAGCATTGGTGAACATCTGTGCACATCCAAGGGCATCCGTCACCTGTACCGTATAAATACCGGCCGTTAAATTGGTGAAAAGTTGTGCATTGACGTTGCTACTGTTCCACACGATTCCTGTAGAGGTATTCGTCAATTGAATGGCAAAAGGTGCCAAGCCGCCCAAAGGTCTTATGGCCGCACTGCCTTGGTCGTTGCTACAGCCCACATCTTCAAGAGCTATGGTATCCAAGGTTACCGGGGCCGATGGCGTATTGATGTTGAACGAACGAACCTGACCACAATCCGGGAAGGCATCTTGGAACACTTCCACAATATAATTGCCTGCCGGAAGGTCTATGTTGGGGGTGGTGCCCACGCCCGCCAAGTTACCGGTGGCCACGGCGGTGCCGTCATCCGAACGATCGGCCGGCGTGCCGTTGGTGTTGTAAACGGCCCATGAGAAACTACCGGTATAGGTCACATCCGTTAACGTGAGCGTGATGCTTCCATCGTCACCAAAGCAAACAACATCGGCTATTTTATTGACTGCAATGCCAAAGGTATTGGGATCTGCTACGGAATGGGTCACCACGTTTTCACAGCCGGTGGCTATATTTCTGACCACAAAGGTGTAACTGCCCGGTTGCAGGTCCAAAAACTGATTGGAGGCTTGGAACGTACCAGTCGGCAACTGTCTGAACTCATAGTTGCCCGGGTCAGTACCAAAACTGGTTATGGTACTTACCACATCCAATGCAATGTCCTCTCCTAAGTTGGTACAGGAGATGGCATCGTCCACATGCACCGTTGGGGTGCCCATGGCATCATATGGGGGTACGCTGATGAGCATTTCACCCATGCATCCGTTGTCATCATACACCCTTACCATGACATCACCCCCGGCAATGTCCGTAAAGATGAGGTTGGGGTTGGTGCCGTTCTGAAGTACGGCCGCGGTGGCATTGTCCACAAATTGGTATCTCGTATATGTGCCCGATCCGCCAGTGATACTGGCCACATCAATGGATATGACGGCATTGTCGGAAACATTGCCCGATGTGCAACCAAAAGGGTCCACGTTCGGCAAG
>CAKZLG010000087.1 GCA_937125035.1 uncultured Maribacter sp.
GAAGTTGTTCAATGACTTCTTCTTCCGGTAGAATAAGGACATCATCATCCTTGCAGGCGCCAAGGAAAATCAAAACGAGGGGAACAAGGGCCCATCCATTTTTTACTTTCATAATTTTCATTTTTAGTTCTGTGGATAAAACTAGTCCCATACGTTTTGGGGGGCAATACCCAATGGCGGGTATATTTGAAATTGGGCCATTCCGTTCAGATGTAGTACTTTACAAAAATATACCGCGTAATGGGTATTTTAGAAAGTACCAAGGTTCACGAACTTTGAAAGAAACCAAAAACAACATCACATGAAAACTTTAAAACATGTAGCGCCAATACCCTTGTTCTTTCTTTTTGTACTGTTCCCCATGATGTTTCAAGCCCAAGACGGGCCCATGGGTGGTGGACTGGTGGTGGTCAAAAAAATAATGAACGATTCCAAAGAAGCCTACAGTTCTACCATAGACCTGAACGATGATCGTAAGCAATTGATCATGGCCGGGCAAAATTACCAGACCAACTATGGTATCTATGCGTCTATTAAGATGGGCAATTCTTCCTTAGGGGCCAATTATAGAACTTTGGAATCCATAGCGTTTGAAATCGTGAATTACAAGCCTACCTATTTTATTGGCCTGGATTCCGTGGTGGTCTCCACCACCCGGAATTTGGACGGCCTTACGTTTAAGATATACACCAAGGCCATGTCCAACAATACGGGTCTTACCCTGAAAAAAGCAGCTTTGGCCAACATTCATTTTGAGAAAGGCAGCTATCTGCACTCAGAACGTTATCTCAACCCTATGTTCCCGCAGAAGGATGCCAATGGTACCGTACAGTTTACGGCAGATGGGGAGGTAGTCTGTGTGGCGGACAATGGCTTGGCATTTGATTTTGAGTTTTTCTATAAGGATGGTGACCTGGTTGTCCGGAGGGAACCCTAATGATCTGCTGCAATTGGGTACGGAAACTTATTTGGGTGAAAAACCATCTGGTATGCCAGGAAAACGATGTAAGCAAAGTTTCAACAAGATCGTATTTTAATGCTAAGAAGCCTGTGTTGTTTGTTTTTATTGTTCAGTTTATCGTGTTGGTCAAATACGAGCGAGCTCGTGGCCTTTTTTAAGGCGAATAAAAATCAAGATTTTGAGGCGGCCCGTGAGATTACCGAGAATTTATACGACCCTGTAATCAAAGATCATTTGCGCCTTTTACTAGAGCTTGTGTCCCAAAAGTCTGTGGACCCCACTATTTTGGTGGAAATGCGCTCAGAGGAAAATAATGTTCTTACGTTTGTGAAACACCTCATTTCAGGATACCAACGGCATTACGCGGTAAAGCCAAACAACCTTGAGGCCTTCAAGCACTTTTCAGAGGCATTGAAATTGTCCTATGAACTGGCACAGGAGGAGTATACCAAGGCGGCCCTCATGGGGATTTTGGAATTGTTCGCGGCAGAGATATTTATTGGGAGTAAACAATTTGAGCCGTATCTAGATCAGTTTTCTGCCTTGAAAAGCGATGGTGCTGATGAGGTTTTAGTGCTCACCTATCAACTGATTTTCTTGAGCAAGGCCGGCGAGGACGTGAAGAACGTTGATGCGCAATACTATGAGTTCTATAACCAGCTGGACTCGTTGTTTCTGGGATTTCCAAAGGAACATGCCCTGTACCACAAATATTATTTTGAGAAAGGAATCTATCACAAGATAGAAGGGAATTTTGACAAGGCCGAAGATTTTTTTTTAAAGGCGGACAGTCTGGCATTCAAGAAAGAACATCTTTTGGGCACACGGTCCAAAATTGCATGGCAGCTTGCTGCGGTCCACATGTTAAAAGGTGATCTTATGAACGCCCACCGTTATTTATCGTTGTCACGTCAAATATCCGGTACATTACGGGACCAATTTTATAACGATCGTCTGGCCTCCGTAATCTATCAAAAAGAAGGAAAGGCGGATTCTGCTTACCACTACCTCAGAAAATCAGTGGATGTGGAGTATGCATTGGGCTATAAGAACAATACCTTGGAGTCCTCCATCTTATCCGTACAAAACCAGACCGATAAGTTGAAATTGGATAAATTGGAACTTGAGTCGGAAAGTAGGGCCAACCGGAACTTTGCGTTAGCCTTGGGCCTACTGTTGCTTTTTGGGTCTGTGATAACGGTGTTGGCTTACAAGAACACCAAACGCAAACGACTACTTGCGGATCAGGCCGTGCGTTTAGAAAAGCAAAAAATGACCAATCTCTTAAAGGAACAGGAACTTGCTACCATAGATGCCATGGTGGCGGGCCAGGAAAAAGAAAGAAAAAGGGTGGCCAATGAACTGCATGACGATCTTGGCAGTCTCATGGCCGCGGTAAAGTTGAACTTTAATGCGCTGGAGTCCGCTACCCAACCAACAAATCAGGAAGCCTTTGCCAAAACGGAGTCGCTCATAGATGAGGCCTATAGCAAGATCAGGGCCATTGCCCATGCCAAAAACTCTGGCCTCATTGCCAAACAAGGCTTGCTAGTGGCCGTACAGGAAATGGCCGAAAAAATGGCCATCGCCAATGAAATTTCCATTTCCGTTTGGGACCATGGGTTGTATACGCGTTTGGAAAACAGCATGGAACTATCGCTTTTCCGAGTGGTACAAGAACTATTGGCCAACATCATAAACCACGCCGCTGCCACAGAAGTGAACATACACATCACCAACCACGGGGAAACCTTGAATATACTGGTAGAGGACAATGGCAGGGGCTTTAATGCCAAGGAAATAGGGGCCAGCGCTGGCATGGGCCTCAAAAGCATAGACAAAAGGATCACGGCCCTGAACGGGGATCTGAACATAGAATCCGAGCAGGGAAAAGGAACCGTGGTCATAATAGATATACCCATATGATACGCATGGCCATAGCAGAGGACCACCAATCTTTAATAGATGGGCTGGTCCTACAATTAAAGTATGAAGAGGATATTGAAATCGTGGGAACGGTGAACGATGGGGAGGCCCTACTGGATTTGGTGCGCCTCAAAGAACCGCATATGGTGATCACCGATATCCGAATGCCAAAAATGGACGGGATACAAGCAACAAAGACCCTGAAAAAGGAATTCCCCAACCTCAAGGTTTTGGCCTTTACCATGTTTGACCAAGATAGGGCGGTTGATGAAATGTTGGCCGCAGGGGCCTCTGGTTATATACTGAAGAATACCAGTTTAAAAGAGGTGTTGCGCGCCGTAAGGACCGTGGCCCAGGGGGATACGTATTTTGATGCCAGTTTGAACGTGGGAATACACGCGGACAAGGCACGGAAAACCACCAAGGGCAAACTTACCCGTAGGCAAAAGGAAATCCTTAAATTGATTGGCGAAGGGAAAACCAGTCGCGAAATCGGCGAGGCCCTTTTCATTGGTATCCATACCGTGGATACGCATAGAAAGAACATGACCAAGATATTGGGGCTAAAGGGAAAGGGAGAACTGCTACGTTATGCACTGGAAAAAAAATACCGTTTTGAATAGTTGTATCATTAACAGGATGATCCTCAACTCCAAAATGGGGTTGGGACGAAATATGCACAGAGGTCTGAAACGTATGGCCATACTGTTGCCACTGGGTTTTTTCTGTGTTTCCACCATGGAAGTGAACGGCCAAGAACCCCATTATCATATACAGGGTGGTACCGTCTCTAAAGTCCATTTTACCGATCTGCAATCCAATGTGTCCTTTCGTAACAAAAATGCGGAAAACCCTGAGGTCTTTAACCTTGGACTCGCCCAATTGGTAGGCAATGTCATCCCTTTTTTGGTGGATGGAGCCTCAAAATTATTTTACGATCCAGATAATTACAATAAGGAATACAGGGCACAATACCCATTTTTTGATGGTAAAGGGAAATTTATGCCCTTACAACCGGGCACCATGATGTTTGAACGAACCGGGATAGACGAGCAGGGAAAGAAAGAAACCCTGTCACAGTTCACTTTTACCTTGGGGGCGGTGGAAAATGTGGAAGGGTATTTTTATATGGGGCTACAGTCCTTTTCTTTGGCCCATGTCTGGGCAAGGTTGAGCTCTGCCAAGAACACCATGAACTATGTGGTGGATGTGGGCTTTTATTATTTTGATGACGACGACCGTCCGCAGGAATTCCATCTAAATCCCATTGTTCTGGAAAATATTAAAGTGCCCGCGCAAAAGGAGCTCAAGACGCCCGCATATCAAATTGTTCCCCAAATGAAGGTGCTGCAACGTATACAGGTGCGGATACGAGAGGTCAATGCCAGCAAACAGAACTGGGACCAGTACTTGGAGCTCTACCAGAGCAACAGCGATCAAATCTCAAGATTTTTGATCAGGGCCATTCAAAATTAGGTTTGGACTGAAAGTCCTTAGAAATGCACGGTAATTTCGCGAAGTTTTTGGTACTGTAAGTGCAGTAGTTGTTGAAAGATGACCACAATACGTTCTTGGTGCGCCGTTGGGATCCTACCGCCAATGATCCATCTGTTCTTGATCTCCTTTTGGCTTTCCACCTTGAATTCCCTTACCAAGAGTTCCAAGGCCCGGCTCCGGGTCTCATCGTTCATTTTACTGAACATGGATTTAATGTTCTCAATCATGGTTTCTCCCTTGTTTCCATACCCTTTTTGGGCAAAAAAATGACAACTACAAGGCCTTGTTTGGTTGGTCCTAATCAACTAGCAAAATACTATAAAAATCTGAATAACCGTCTACCGTACAAAAAACAATTCCGTTTTTTTGATGAACGGCCTAGGGTTCACGTTTAAAAACCGAATACCAAAGGGTTCAACCCGGCGGGCGCAGTGGCACTTGGCCGCTTGGTACAGCAAAATACCCTAAGGGCCTTGCCTATGGTGATGGGTTGATCAAAGAAGACCGCTTAGAAAGAGCGGTGTGGAGAATGATGATCAAACATGCGTGCCTTTCATGAGCCATTCCATATTTTCATAATTGGCTTTGTGGTAAGAAATGAGTCGGTTTAAGGAAAGCGTGTATCCTAGTTCCTTTACGGCATTATCATGCGCGCTTTTTTCTATATCGTTGAGGTTTTCCGTAATATCCTTTACAATACTGTCTGAGGTATTTCCGGGATTCACTTTTAATTCGCGGAGCATTGCCGCCGTCTTTTTTTCACTACCTCCACTGAATTCCTTATAGTTGTTTAGGACTTTTCGCATTCTTTGTTCCAGAAAACCCGCCCTGTTCGTTTCAAAATAGGTATTTACCTGTTTGGCGATTGCATATAGATTGCTCAATTCTTTGCCCAGTACTTCGTCTCTGTCCATAATTTTATTTCTTAAAAATTCAATAGTAGAACAGCTCTCCTGCCCTTTGCCAAAAAATTAGGGAAACCGTTCAAATACAACGCGCCTTTTCAAAAAAAATACGAGCGCTATTGTGCGGACCGGGATGGTAGTCGTGATTTCATCTATGACTATGAAGTAATTCAAGAGAGATTAAGTTCAATGACCTTAGGGAAGTATTCTGGTATTCCCCTTGCTTGGACCTAAAATTGATGCCGCTGGTACGGTCCTAGCGCGCTCGATAAAAATGTTTAACAAAATAACAATACTTTTAAACAAAAATTTTGTA
>CAKZLG010000088.1 GCA_937125035.1 uncultured Maribacter sp.
ATCTGTGCCAAATCCACATCGGACTCAAAAACCCCGTTCTGGCCATCCGCATGCAAATAGTCCGGGAACCTGGGGGTTGGGTTGGATCCATATTGTGGGTGGGTGTACTGCGGGGCCGTACCGTTGGCCCTAGCATTGTTCTCGTAGGCCAAATGGGTGAATTCCGCCATTTCCTGAGGGTTCAGGTTTTGGGGAGCACCTGCCGAGTTTGGATCACTCACACCGCTGGCCACGTTCAGCGTAATTCTGGTTTTACGCCTACTTCTAGACCCCTGCTTGGTAGTATAGACAATAACACCGTTCGCCGCTCTTGCTCCGTAAATGGATGCTGCCGCAGCGTCTTTTAGCACTGTAGTGGTTTCAATGTCATCTGGATTAAGAAATTCCGTGTTTTGCACGGGAACCCCATCCACGACGTACAAAGGCTCATTTCCTCCAAAGGCGCCGAAACCACGAACACGTATCTGCGAGGAAGTACCCGGTTGCCCATTGGTCAATACGGTAACACCGGCAACCCTACCTTGTAATTGCTGTTCTACGTTACCTGAGGGTATGGCGGCCAATTCCTCAGCACTTACAATGGAGACGGCAGCGGTGGTTTCCCGTTTGGTTTCCGTAGAATATCCCGTGACGATCACCTCATCTAAGGCGGCGGCGTCTTCGGCTACGGTAATGTTAACGGTAGATCTGCCGCCCACAGCCACCTCCGTGGTTTGGAAGCCGAGATAGCTGACCACCAAAGTGGCCCCGGATTCCACGTTAATGGTGTAATTACCGTCAAAATCGGTCTGGGTACCGTTGGTAGTTCCCTTTTCCACCACGTTGGCACCTGGCAATGGTGTGCCGCTTTCATCCGTTACCGTACCCGTTACGGTAGATTGCATGGCTTCCTCTAAAACAAGGGAAGCGGTTGTTTTTGAATTTGCCTGAGCCACTATGGCTCCAAGGCAAAGAAGCATCGATAAAATACCCATCTTAAAGGAAAGCTTTTTTCCTCTTCGTTTTACCGAATTGTAATCCTGTTTTTGATTCATAATCCTTGTTGTTTGTTAGTTTAAAATAGTCTGTTAAATTTTGACTCCTAACACCCCGGTTGGTTCATGGAAATGTTAAGGAAAATCCAAATTTGGCATAATAATAATAAAATTATGTGAAAATGACAGAAATGAAGGAGGATAATTTTTGAATATCCAAATCGTAAATTTTTCTTAATAATTGCGCATATGGCACTCAAGGCCCGCCCTTATTGAGGTATGCGTAATTTTGCACGCCATAAAATTCAATTTTCAATATTTGTTTATTTTAACAATAGACACCTTTAGTGCAGAAAAACACGGCGGTTTTTGTATTTTCTAAAACGTTATAGATACTTCCGCTATAACGTTGTAGTTGCTTCTTGAAGAGGGCAGGAAAAAGTCCTGGTGCCCTCGCTATTTTTGCCGCTTGTTTTCATCCTTGGAGCACCATATTTACTAGACGTAACATGGCCACTGGTAGGAAGCACGCCGTAGTCTTAACCGGATGCTTTCCTCACATGCACCACTAAGGCCTGGCCTCTGGGGCCTGTTGTGAAAAACAGGTAGTCGTCCCCGCCTTCCTTGATTCTGGATTGTTGCCGTAATTGCGCCACGGACAGTCTGAAGTTCCTTCTGGTGATATGGGCCTTTTGCAGGTTTAGGGATTTTAGGGCACTTTTTTTATAGGGGAGGACCTCCTTGACCTCAAAACGTCTCCCTGGAAAACCCAAGAGTGTTTCAGCGGTGTACAAATGGGTGTTGGGATGTAGTTTTTGGACCCCAAAAGCCGCACCTACCCTTTGAAATGCCCCAGATTTCATAATGGCGGCGTTGGGTTCATACAAATAGGTGAGGGGCTCTGAATATGCCGCTGGGGCGGTTGCCAATTCGTTGTAGGGAAAATCAAAGCGCTGCATTCCCGAACGCTGGAAGTTTCGGGTGTGAACGTTGCAATCCCCGGCAAACCCTTTTTTGATCAACCAAAGCAATTCCTTGACCTCATTGTCCACCGCCACGATATGGAGTTCAGCCACATGGGGCAATTGATGTAGCCCGGCCGAAATATCCAATAAAGGGCCTGTCTTGACCAAAATGATATCCGATTTTTTCAGCAGCAGGTCCATGGCCTGCACCACATTGGGTTGGCAATCTTCCAGCAGAAAAACCTTGTTTTTGCTTTCGTCCCTCCGAGAAGGATCCACATAGATACAATCCAATACCTCTTGATAGGTTTGGAGCCACTCCAGACCATCTGTGGCAATGGTCTGTATGTTGTCCTCTCCCAGAACTTTAAAATTGTGTTCGGCCATGGCGCTCAGATCCACTTGCTTTTCCAAATGGTACACCTTTTGGAAGGTTTGGGCAAAGGCATGGGCATCCACCCCAAAACCGCCCGTAATATCGGCCAAGGTGGTCCCTTTTACCAAAGCGGCCTTGTAGGCGGCCGTACGTTCTGAGGAGGTCTGGGCAAGGTTCAGTTTTGGGGGGTAATAGATGCCCTGTGTTGCAAACCAAGTGGGCAGTTTGTTTTCGCTTTTTTTCTTTCCTATAATTTGCGATACCAGTTCTTTTTGGGAAACCGCTGGGAAAGGAGATTTTTTTAAAAGGAGCGCAATGGGATCGGCGTTGAGATGCCTTGCAATATAGGCCTGTACCTCCGTTTCCAGCACTGCCTTGTTCACGATGCCTTAAAGATTTTCCGTGAGCGAACGCACGATTTTGTTATCGGACAGAAATTCCTTTAAAATCACCTTGATGGCCGTGTATCCCGGTACGGCCACGATCATGCCCACTACACCGAAGAGCAGCCCCGCAATGATGATGATCAGAAATATTTCCAACGGATGCGACTTTACACTGTTGGAGAAGATAAAGGGCTGGGAAAAAAAATTGTCCACCAACTGGCCTATCACCAAGCCTATGAGCACATAACCTGTTTTTGGGAGGATGACCGTACTGAAATCTGCCCCAAGGTTGCTGGTCATGGTGAGGGTGATCATGAGCACGCCCCCTATGATGGGACCAATGTAGGGGATGATGTTGAACAGGGCGCACAAAAAGGCGATGACAATGGCGTTCTCAATACCCACCACCAGCAAGACAATGGTGTAGATCACAAAAAGTATGAAGATCTGCAACAAGAGCCCCACAAAGTAGCGGGACAGGAGTCCGTTGATCTTATTGATGGAATTCACCGTGCCCTGTTCCTTGTTTTTGGGGACAAAGGTGAGCAGTCCGTTTTGAAAGAGGTTACTGTCCTTTAAGAAAAAGAAGGAGATAAAAAGAACGGAGAACAGCCCTATGCTCGCGGAACTCAGCACAGCAAGGAAACCGTTCAGCATATTGGGGATGAAGCCCAGGTCCAATCCGCTGAGAATCCCCTTTTCCAGCTCGGAATCTTTCAAGACCTCGGTGACCTCTTGGTTGGTGAGCCCAATGTAATCCGTTATTTGGAGATAGAGCATGTTGATGTTTTTCTGTAGGCCGTCTATGTTCAATAAGGATAGGTTTTTGCCCTGTTCCGTGAGCAATGGGATAAAAAGTGCAATGACCCCCGCCAAAAGACCTATGAACAAGACCATAGTAAGGACCACGGCCAGGACATTGGGCAACTTCAGCCTTTTTCTGAGAAACAGCACTACCGGCCTGCCGATGAGGGCGATGACCGCTGCAAAGGCTAAGTACGCCAAGACAGACCTAATGACGTAAAGGAAATAGAGCACCAGCACGATGCCGGTCAAGACACCCACAGCCCTCAAGATGCCATTGGCAATCGTCTTTGCGTTCATAGTTTAGTTTTTAAATACATGGTGTATGATGTTCGCGCCCATTTCCAATGCTTTCTGCCGTATTTCCGGTGGATCGTTGTGTACAGAGGGGTCTTCCCATCCATCACCCAGGTCGGCTTCCAAGGTCAACAGGAGCAGCAATCTATTTTCATGGAAAATACCCATGGCCTGAGGCCGTTGCCCGTCATGCTCATGAATTTTTGGAAGTCCGTCCTTAAAGGAATACACCGATGAAAATAAGGGGTGGTCCGCACCAAGCTCCACCAAGTCCTTGTCCGGGAACAACGCTTCCAATTCTCGGGTAATGTAGGGCTTCATGCCATAATTGTCATCAATGTGTAAGAAGCCCCCAGAGAGGAGATAGGTGCGCAGGTTCTGTTGTTCTTCGCTGGAAAAAACCACATTGCCATGCCCCGTCATGTGCAGGAACGGATATTGGAAAATAAGGGCGCTACCGGGCACCACCGTGGCCGGTTTTTCCAAGAGCTTGGTGTCTATATGGGTATTGCAGAACCGCACAAGATTGGGCAGGGCGGTAGGGTTGGCGTACCAATCCCCACCACCACTGTATTTTAGAATGGCGAGTTCTTGGGCGTGCAAGGTACACATGGCCATTATACCCATGAAACATAAGACCAATCGTTTCAGCATCATAGTGGATTTACTCGTATTTGTTTCAAATGTACATAGATTGTCTTGGATGCTACCATTTTTTTGTGGGCTCCTCCCTGTGGGTTTTATTGGCGCCCCGTAGCACCGCTAGGTGTTATTGATCATGGCTACCGTGGCACAGGCCACTATGGCCGCGGTTTCCGTACGCAATCTGTTCTTGCCCAAAGATACGGGCACATAGCCGTTTTTCAGGGCCTTTTTGATTTCGGTGCTGGAAAAGTCACCTTCGGGGCCTACGAGGATGGTGAGGTCCCGATCGGCCATTACCCTCCGCTTCAGTTCATGGCGCGCCAAGGGTTCACAATGGGCAATGAAGGGCTTGCCCCGTGGGGGCAGAGCAATGAATTTTTCAAAGGACACAGGGGTGTTCAGTTTAGGCTTGTAGGTCTGCAGGGACTGTTTCATGGCCGCTTCCACCACACGTTCCATACGGTCCATTTTTAAGGACTTGCGCTCCGAGCGTTCGCAGATGATGGGTGTTATTTCGTGCACGCCTATTTCGGTGGCCTTTTCCAGGAACCATTCATAACGGTCGTTCATTTTGGTGGGTGCTACCACCATATGCAGATAGTGCCGGTCCGGGTAGCTGCGGGTGCCCTTTAAAATGGCTACGGTACATTGTTTGGGGTTGGCCTCGGTAATTTCACCTTCATAGAGCATACCTTCTCCGTCCGTTATGAACAGACGGTCTTTCAATCGCTTTCGCAATACCTTGACAATATGCTTGCTTTCCTCTTTACTGAATTGAAACGAACGGTCCGTTTCCTTGATGCCTGGGCTGTAAAATAGTTGCATGCCATGTAGATTTAAAGTTGATAACGGGCCTTGGCGGTCACTTGATAATCGGCAAATTCATTTTTCCGTAATTTGTAGTGGCCCACAATGCCGATCATGGCCGCATTGTCCGTACAATACTCGAACTTGGGGATGTGGACGTCCCAGCCCTTTTCCCTTCCCAATTGCTTTAAAGCACTGCGCACGCCAGAATTGGCGGAGACCCCGCCCCCAATGGCTATTTGTTTGATGCCCGTTTGTTTAACGGCTTTTTTGATCTTGTCCATGAGTATGGTGACAATGGTGTGTTGAATGGAGGCGCAGATATCATCTAGATTATTCTGTATAAAATGGGCATCGGCCGCTTGCTGTTTCTGCAAAAAATAGAGTATGCTTGTCTTTAGGCCGCTAAAGCTGAAATCCAGACCGGGCATTTTTGGTTTGGGAAAGGGAAACCGCGTTGGGTCACCGGCTTGTGCATGCTTGTCGATCAAAGGTCCTCCGGGGTAGGGTAGGCCCAAAAGCTTGGCGCTCTTATCAAAGGCCTCGCCCACGGCATCGTCCAAGGTCTGGCCCAATATCGTCATCTGCAGATGGTCGTTGACCTGTACAATTTGGGTATGGCCACCGCTTATGGTCAGGGCCAAGAAAGGAAAGGAAGGGGCGGTCATGGCATCATCCTCAATAAAATGGGCCAAAATATGGGCCTGCATGTGGTTTACCTCAATTAAGGGAATGCCAAGACCAAGGGCCATTGATTTGGCAAAAGAGGTGCCCACCAAGAGGGAACCCATTAAACCGGGACCACGTGTAAATGCTATGGCCGATAATTGTTTTTTGTCGATATTTGCCTTAGCTAAAGCTTGATCTACAACGGGCACTATATTTTGCTGGTGCGCACGGGAGGCCAGTTCTGGAACAACACCGCCGTATTGCTCGTGAATTTCTTGGTTGGCCACCACATTGCTACATACCTGGGTGTCCTTTAAAACGGCTGCTGAGGTATCATCACAAGAAGATTCTATGGCAAGGATGTAACTACTTTTAATATGCAATGTTTTTGGAATGACTATTGAAGCACAAAGGTAAAACATAAAGACCTATCAAAAAATTAAGGAAAATACTGTTACGAACCCTCTTGGTCATTGTGCTCCTCTGTGTTATGGGCACGCTCGTATTTTCCCTGCCCTACGTGCAGACCCAATTGGCCCACTATGCCACTAAGCGCATCAATGCCGAGTTTGGTACCAACATCAATATTGATCGGCTCCGGGTCTCCCTGATTTCATGGGATACCGCCCTGGAAGGGGTGTATGTGGAAGATTATAAAAAAGACACTCTTTTTTATATTGATGAGCTCAAAACCTCCATCGTAAGTGTGGGAAAACTGGCCGGCGGCGAACTTGAGTTTGGCGATGTGTCCGTGGGCCGCCTCCATTTTAAGCTAAAGACCTATTTTGGCGAGCGTACTTCCAACATACAGGTCTTTGTGGACAAGTTGGATGATGGTAAGCCCCGCCCACCCGGTACCCCGCCGTTTCATTTATCCTCTTCGCATGTTTCCATAGACCAGAGCACTTTTGAGTACATTGATGAAAATTTGGAAAAGGAGCAAGTACTCCTATTCAATGATCTGGCCATAGAAGCCGATGATTTTCTGATCTTGGGCCCAGAGGTGTCCGCCACTATCAATGACCTCTCCTTTACCAGCAAGCGCGATCTGCGTGTGGAACGGCTCAAGACCCGTTTTAAGTACACCAAGCAACAAATGCGGTTTGACTCCTTGGGCATTGAGACGCCCCTTTCCTTCATAAAGGGTAATGTGGTGTTCAATTACAACCGCGAAGATTTTGCCGATTTTCTCAATAAGGTTCAGGTAGAGGCCACTTTTGCGGAAAGTACGGTGGCCTTTGATGAGGTCAACAAACTGTACAATGAATTTGGCAGTGGTAAAGTGGCCACCTTAACGAGCCAGGTGAGCGGGGTCCTCAATGACCTTACCACAGTAGACCTGCTATTGGTCACCGACAATACCGGTATACGGGGCGACTTTAATTTCAAGAACCTGTTCAACAAACAGCAATCCTTTGTGTTGGACGCCCAGATGAAGAACGTGACCAGCAGCTATTACCAGCTCAATGCCCTGCTCCCCAATCTCATTGGCAATTCATTGCCCTCCACCTTTAGTAAGTTTGGGCAGTTCACCATTCGGGGCAACGCCCAGATAACGGATTCGTCCATAGATGCCAAGGTGAATTTGAATACCGCCATAGGCAGCAGTTATGCGGATATGGTGCTCACCAATTTCAATAATATCGATGAAGCTTCCTACACTGGTTTCGTGTCCTTGATCGATTTTGATCTGGGGGATTTTGTGGATCGGGCAAGTTTGGGCAAGACCACCTTGGATTTCAATGTGGAGGGGCAGGGTTTTGTGGCCGATAAATTGAACACAGAGGTCATAGGGCAGATCTATTCCATGGAGTTCAACGGGTATACCTACAAGGACCTCAAGGTATCCGGGTTGTTGAAAGAACAGTTGTTTGATGGTTCTTTGGTGAGCAATGATGAAAACATACAGTTCAACTTCAAAGGATTGGCAGACCTGGCCGAAGACCGCAACAACTTCAACTTCGTGGCCTCCGTGGCCTATGCTGATTTTAAAAAGCTCAATTTCATCAATGACAGTATTTCCGTCTTTAAGGGGGATGTAAATATGGACATCACCGGCAATACCTTGGACAATCTGGTGGGGGATATACAATTCACCAACACCGTATACCAAAATAAGAACGACACCTATTTCTTTGAGGATTTTGCCGTGACCAGTACTTTTGAGAATGATTCCGTGAGGACCATAGACATCAATTCCCCAGACATTATCACCGGTTTTATGAAGGGCAATTTCAAGGTGCGGGAGCTTGGGCAATTGCTGCAAAATTCATTGGGTAGTATCTACACCAACTACAGGCCCTATACCATTTCGGACGGGCAGTACCTATCCTTCAATTTTCGGATATACAACAAAATTGTGGATGTGTTCTTCCCAGAGGTACGGTTTGATCCAAATACCTTCATCAGGGGCCAGATCGTTGCGGACGAAGGCGATTTTAAGCTCAATTTTGAGTCGCCCAGCATTGTGGCCTTTGGCAATGAGGCGGATGACATTGAGGTAAAGATAGACAACAAGAACCCCCTGTTCAATACCTATATGGCCGTGGGCGACCTAAAAACGCCCTATTATGACCTAAAGGATTTCAGCCTCATCAACACCACCCTCAAGGATACCCTTTTCTTTAGATCGGAATTTAAGGGGGGCAGTGCATTCAATGACAGTTACAATCTAAACTTCTACCATACCTTCAACAAGGAAAACAAGTCTGTGATCGGTCTAAAAACGTCTGACATCAACTTCAAGGGCAATACCTGGGTGCTCAATAGGGAGGGCAATTCCAAGAACAAGGTGATCATCAACAGTACTTTAGACAGCATTGATATCCAGGAAATAGTGATGAACAATGAGGAACGGGAGCAGATCAGGCTCCAGGGCCAATTGGCGGATTCCACCTACAAGGACCTGCAACTGCAATTTAAGATCGTTTCTTTGGACAAGGTCACCCCCGTTATTGATAGTCTAAAGTTACAGGGTGAGGTGAACGGTACCCTCAACGTGTTGCAAAAAGACGGTGTTTACCTACCTTCCTCTAACCTCAACATAGGTGGCTTTGGCATTAATGATATGCCCATGGGCGATCTGGATATCAGTATCGTGGGCAATAAGGACCTTACGGAATTTCAGGTGAACACCCAGTTGGCCAAGAATGGGGTTGAAAAGTTTTCTGTGGTGGGCAAGATAGAGAACAGAACGGAGATGCCCAAGGCCAACCTCATAGCCAATTTAAATGGTCTGGAATTGGAGCCCTTCAATCCGCTGGGAGAAGGGGTCATAGACCGCATTCGAGGAGATGTTTCAGGTAGGGTGAGGATACAGGGCGATGTGGACAACCCCAATTTTGACGGACTTTTGACTTTGGATAATGCCGGTATCGCCATACCCTATCTGAATGTGGATTATGCCTTTGCGCCCCGATCCAGGGTGGTGCTGTCCAACCAGACCTTTGATTTTGAAGACATTGCCCTAACGGATGTGGCAGAGGGCTCCAAGGCAATCTTAGCCGGTACCATAACGCACAGTTATTTTACGGATTGGGTACTCAATCTCAATGTGGATACCCGGAGTGATCCCTTCCTGATCTTGAACACGGAGTTCCAGGAGGGCGACCTCTATTATGGCACTGGCTATCTTGAGGGCAAGGGCCGCATCTTTGGCCCCACTACCGCTTTGAACATTGTGGTAGATGGGAGCACTGCCAAAGGTACCTCCTTAAAGATTCCCCTGAGTGATGTGGCCAGTGTAGGGGATTATTCCTTCATCAATTTTATGGAAAAGGACGCCTTGAAGAACAGGCAACAGCAACTACAGCTTAGGGAATACGAAGGGCTGGAGCTGGAATTTAACTTAGACGTCACCTCTGATGCAGAGGTGGAGATCGTTACGGACACCAGGACGGGCAGTTCCCTTAAAGGAACAGGAGAGGGCATCTTGTTGATACAGATCAATACCAATGGCAAGTTTGAGATGTATGGGGCCTTTGTGGTGGTTACGGGAGAGTTCAATTATAAATTTGGGGGCATTATAGACAAACGTTTCAGGGTAAAGCCCGGGGGCACGATCAATTGGGATCAAGATCCTTTGGGGGCGGACCTGAATCTGGAGGCCCTGTATTCCTTGAACGCCAACCCCGCACCCTTGCTGGACAATCAGGGCTTTGCCAACCGGGTGCCCACGGATGTGGTCATAAAGCTCACGGGTGAGCTCCAAAGCCCGGACATAGAGTTTGGCATTGAGTTCCCGGGCACCAATTCCATTGTTCAATCTGAATTGGAATATCGCCTACAAGATCCCACCGTAGAGGAAAAGAACGCTATCTTCCTCTTGGCCCAAGGAACTTTTGTAAACGAGCAGAACAGTATAAGCCAACAGGCCATTACCGGTAATTTGGTGCAGAGCGCATCCGGCATTCTCAACTCTCTCTTGGGGGGCGGCAATGACAAGTTGAGTTTTGGACTGTCTTATGAACAGGGCAACATAAACCGTGATGCGGACCTTGGCATAGATGACCGCATTGGGGTCACGGTGAGCACACAGATCAGTGACCGGGTGCTCTTTAACGGAAAAGTAGGGGTGCCTGTAGGGGCCTCTAGCCAGAACTTGGTGGCCGGGGATTTTGAAATTCAACTCTTATTGAACGATGAGGGCACACTGAGCGCCAAATTCTTCAGTCGCCAAAGTGAGCTGCAGGCCTTTTTGCCAGATCAACAGGGATCCACCCAGGGCGCGGGCCTCTCCTATGAAGTGGATTTTGACAGTTTCAAAGAGCTTTTGCGCAAGATTTTGGGCCAGCAAGAGACCCAAGCCACACCTTTAGTGACCCCACCGTTGGAACCACAACCGGATGAGGTCATGGGTACGGACGGGCTCATTCAATTTTATCCCAAGGGAGGAGCGCCCGAGAAATAAGATATATTGCCTAATTGTTAACGAATGATGGCTCTGGATTATTTTTTGGTTAAAATGT
>CAKZLG010000089.1 GCA_937125035.1 uncultured Maribacter sp.
ATAAAAAGGAGGTCATAGATGATTTACATAGTAAAATGAAATGCACTGATATGAAGGCGATGAACATTGTTGAACAGGGTCCGGTGGCAAAAATATCCCCTATTGTTTAGATTAGGAACCTTTACGAATGTTGATACCAAAACCAATAACCAAAGCCCATGACCCGTTTTGTTGAACTTTTAGCCAAAAGGCGTTCTCCCCTTCTCAGCTGTGGTACTGCCCTACTCTTGGCGCTGCTCCTTTTCGGGTGCCAGGACCCTGAAAAACCATTGGCACAGGTGGGCAACCATAGCAGTATAGTGCTCATTGGAAATAATTTGGGTTCCCGAATGTTGCACTACGGCAGTTTTGAAACGGAAATGCACCTTCGGTTTCCCCAGGATTCCTTGATCATCCGTAATATGTGCGATGGTGGCGACACCCCCGGGTTTAGGGCGCGCTCAGCTAGAAATACGCCTTGGGCCTTTCCTGGAGCAGAGGAATTCCAATCGGAATTGGCTACCAATTCGGCCAGCGAAGGGTTCTTTGACTATCCAGATGATTGGCTAAAACGCCTAAAGGCGGATATCGTCATAGGCTTTTTTGGTACTAATGAAGCTTACGAGGGATTGGAGGGCCTGCCCACCTTTAAAGAAGAATTAAAGGCCTTCATTGCGCACACCAAGCAACAGCGCTATAATGGTAGCAGTGCCCCACAATTGGTACTGGTGTCGCCGATCGCCTTTGAGGACCTATCCACATCCCATGACTTGCCCAATGGCAAGGAGCAGAATGAAAATCTGGCCCTATACACAAAGGCCATGAACGAGGTCTGCACACAGCTAGGAGTACCCTTCATCAATGCATTTGACCGCTCCAAGCAATGGTTTTCGGACCCAGGGAACTATACCATAGATGGCCTGCAAATGAACCAAGAGGGCTATGAAAAATTCGCCACCCTTTTGGCAGATAGGCTTACAGGTGCCAAAAAACAAGTGATTCCAGAAGAAAGGGAAACCATCCGGGCCGCCGTGGCCGAAAAGAATTTCTTTTGGCACAACGACTATAAAATCCCCAATGGAGTGCATGCCTACGGGCGACGATATGATCCTTTTGGGCCGGCCAATTATCCTTATGAGATAGAGAAAATTCGGCAGATGACGGCCAACCGGGATAGTGCCATTTGGGCATTGGCTCAGGGACAGTCATATGACATGGAAGTGGCAGATGACAATACGGTAACGCTTCCTGAGGTGACCACCAATTATAAAATGGGTGGCACGGATGATCCAGCAGGCTATAAATATGGGGAAGAGGCCCTAAATACGTTAAAGGTGCCCCCAGGGTACAAAGTGTCCCTTTTTGCCTCTGAGACGGAATTTCCTGATTTGGCCAACCCTGTACAACTTTCATTTGATGATAAAGGTAGGCTTTGGGTGGCCACCATGCCCTCCTACCCCCATTACCGACCAGGGGATGCCCGGCCCAATGACAAGCTGATCATTTTGGAGGATACGGACCATGACGGGAAGGCAGACAAACAAACCACCTTTGCTGACAACCTACATTTGCCCATTGGTTTTGAATTGGCCCCGGAAGGAGTTTATCTGAGCCAAGGCACCAATCTAAAATTATATACGGATACGGATGGCGACGACAAAGCCGATAAAGTGGAGGTGCTGTTGAGCGGATTTGATGACCACGATACACATCACGCAATTTCCGCCTTTTGTGCCGATCCCTCAGGGGCATTTTATATGGCTGAGGGGGTCTTCCTCCATACCAATGTGGAAACACCCTACGGTCCCGTAAGGGCGACCAATGGAGGGTTCTACAGGTACAACCCACAGCGAAAAAAACTAGATCGTACCGTACAGGTGAGCATTCCCAACCCTTGGGGCATAGCGTTTGATGAATGGGGGCAGGATTTCTTTTTGCATACGTCGGGGCCCACCGTAAATTGGATGATGCCCAGTACATTGAAATCCATTTATGGAGTCGCCTCTCCCCTAACGGAAGATCTTATAGAACCCGAGCATCGGGTACGGCCCACCTCCGGCATGGAATTTGTCTCCAGCCGCCATTTTCCAGACGACGTCCAGGGAGACATGCTCTTAGCGAACAGTATCGGCTTTTTGGGGATCAAACAGCACCGGATGATGGAAAACGGTACGGGATTTAGCACACAGCACCGACAGGACCTGATCCAAGGTTCCGATAAAAATTTTAGACCGGTGGATATGGAATTTGCACCAGATGGGTCCCTTTATCTGGTAGATTGGCACAATGTGCTCATAGGGCATATGCAGCACAATGCCAGGGATCCGCTCAGAGACCACGTGCACGGAAGGATATACCGCATTACCTATCCGTCCAGGCCCCTGGTGGAACCCGCATCCATAGCGGGTGCCAGTGTCCCCGTATTGTTAGATAATTTGAAATTGCCCGAGTATAGAACCCGCTACAGGACCCGCAGAGCCCTTCGTGGTAGGGATGCCACAGAAGTTTTGAAAGCACTGAAGCCTTGGGTGAGCCAATTAGACCCACAAGACCCCCGCTATGAGCACCACAGACTGGAGGCACTGTGGGTGACCTGGGGCCTCAATGAAGTAGATGCCACCCTATTGCGGAAATTGCTACAATCCCAAGACCATAGAGTAAGGGCCGCGGCAGTCAGGGTGCTCCGTTACATGCACCATCAAGTAACGGGTGCCCAGGAACTTTTTGAAAAAGCGGCATCTGACCCCCACGGACGGGTACGTTTGGAGGCCATCACCGCTGCATCGTGGCTACCACAAAAAGAGGGCCTTGAGATCTTGGCGGTGGCCAAGCAACATGATCTGGATATCTGGATGGAAGATTCCTTTTATTTTGCAGAGACGCGCCTTAAGAACAGTTTCGTTTCAGAGGATAAGGAAGAGGCCATTGTATCCCACCTACGGGGAGATGCATTGGAAACCTTTCTTAAAGGAAAGAAAATCTATGAGACAGAGGGCTATTGCATTACCTGCCACCAAGAGAGCGGTGCCGGCCTGCAGTCCTCTGGCTATCCTACCTTAGTAGACCAAAAATGGGTGACCGGAAACGAAGAGCGACTCATTAAACTAACGCTCAATGGACTGTACGGACCCATGCAGGTCATGGGCATTTCGTATGATGGCCAAGTGCCGATGATGCCTTTCAAAGACCTGTTGAACGATGAGGAGATTGCGGCCGTACTCACCTATGTGCGCAATGCCTTTGGCAACAAAGCGCCCATTGTGCAACCCCAGACCGTAAAGGCCATAAGGGAAAAGACCAAGGATAAAGACGGGTTCTACACCCCAGCCGAATTGCTGGAAGCCCATCCGCTGCAATAATAGAATGACCATGGATAAGAAAATAAAGGGAGCGCTTTTGAGCATCCTTGCCCTATGTTTGGGGTGCGGGGATATAGAACGAAAAAAAACGACAACACCACTGGTTGAAGAAGGCCAACCTCTGCACATAGTCTTCGTAACAGGTGATGAGGAATACCGTTCAGAGGAATCCATGCCCATGTTGGCCCGTTTGGCGCAAAGGGAGCTCAATGCCAAAGTCACGGTTTGCTATGCCTTGGATTCCCTGGGCTTCATAGATCCCAACAGAACAGACCATATTGCTGGGTTGGAGGCCTTGAAGACGGCGGACCTTATGGTGATGTTTACCCGTTTTCGGCAGCTACCGGAAAAACAACGGGACCAGATTGTATCCTATGCGGAATCCGGTAGGCCCATGGTGGGGTTCAGGACCTCCACACATGCCTTCAATTATACCGAAGATTCATTGGCCTATTGGAACAACGAGTGGCCCGCTAAAGTATTTGGCCAACAATGGATCACCCATCACGGGCATTTTGATGATGGCAAAATACCGGTTACAAGGATAACCACCGTAGATTCCACGAGTGTTATTCTCAATGGCTTCGAGCCCTTTGATGCCTATTCTTGGTTGTACCACGTGGATGGCGGCGATTGGAAGTTACAGGGCGATGCGCGACCCATCCTTCAAGGACGCTCTTTAAAATCGCAGCATGAAATGGATGGCAAGTTGGATGAGTTTCCCTTGACCAACCCCGTGGCATGGACCAAAAGCTATACCGGGGAACAGGGAAAGAAAGCCAAAGTGTTCTTCACCACGCTGGGCCACCCGTATGATTTTAAAATTCCAGAGGTACGCAAAATAGCCATGAACGGGATTTTTTGGTCCTTGGGAAGGGAGGCGGACATCCCTGAGGACGGCGTCAATGTAACCTTGACCACTCCGTATGAGCCGAATAACTCTGGCTTTGGTAAAAAATACAAACAGGGCAAAAAACCCATCCCCCTGGATTAAAGAGTGCTAAAACTCTCCTAATTTCAAAGGGCCAGCGCTAAAATATCCTATTTTTGGAAAAAATTTGTCTTGCGCAGCATCCTACATCTCCTTCTGCTTCTCATAGTACCTTTTAGGACCATGGCGCAAGAACCCGCCGAGGAAGCCAAACAGATCAACATTGTCTATGGTGCCAATTTCACCAAAAATGAGGTGGAGTATCCAGGTGCTTCCATATTCAGCAAAGATGAAAGACAGGTACAATTTGAGCACCAAGGTGCTGATCTCTGGTGCGATGTGGCTATCTACTTTCAACGGGAAAATAGGTTACAGGCCATTGGCAATGTTCTTTTGAAACAAGGTGATTCCGTACAGATGACCAGTGAGCGCATCAATTATGAGGGCGACACCAAATTGGCCAAGGCATGGGGCAACGTGGTACTCACCAATGCCAGCATGACCCTAAGAACGGACACCCTTAGGATGGACCGTACAAAACAAGAGGCCTACTATCAAGATAAAGGCACCGTCATTGACTCCGCCAACACCCTTACCAGTCGCATTGGTCGCTATTTCATGGAATTGAAAAAATACCAATTCAGGGACAGTGTGCACATAGACAACCCAGAGTATATCTTGGATTCCGAGCAACTGGATTATTACACCACCTCCAAAAACGCCTATATGTACGGTCCCTCAACCATTGTAGGGGACACTTATAAAATCTACTGCGAACGCGGATTTTATGACACCAAGATAGAAAGCGGCTATGGTATAAAGAACACCAAGGTCAATTACAATAACCGTATTGTGGAGGGGGACAGTGTCTATTTTGACAAGGCCAGTGAATTTGCATCGGCCACCAATAATATTGTGGTGACAGATACGATAAACCAAGGGATTATTCGGGGGCATTATGCCGAGGTCTTCAAGGCCAAGGACTCCGTTTTTGTCACCAAAAGGGCCGTCTCCATTTCGGTGCAGGAACAGGATTCCCTCTATGTGCACGGAGACACCCTCATGGTCACTGGAAAGCCAGAGGCGCGAATCCTAAGGGCCTTTAGAAATGCTAAATTCTACAAAAAGGACCTTAGCGGAAAATGTGACAGCATCCATTCCGAAGAAAAAACCGGTATTACGCAGCTCATTAAAAACCCCGTTCTGTGGAATGTGGACAATCAAATGACGGGAGACAGCATCCATCTAAAATCGAATTTGGAAACAGAACAATTGGACTCCCTGAAAGTCTTGGGCAACGCTTTTGTGATTTCGCTGGACAGCATCAGCATGCAAGGCTACAACCAAGCCAAAGGAAAGGACCTTTATGGTAAATTTTTAGACAATGAACTGAAGATCATAGACCTGATCAAAAACACAGAGGTCATCTATTATATGTACAACGACGATGATGAGCTCATTGGCATAGACAGGACCATTTGCAGTAAGATCAGGATCACCATGGCCGATAATGATGTGGAGGACCTAACCTTTTATGTGGAGCCGGACGGCACCATTTTCCCCGATAAGGACCTGCCCGTAGAGGAACGCAAACTAAAGGGATTCATATGGCGGGGCGATGAGCGCATCATAACCAAGGATGATATTTTCGATGAAGATGACAATAACATTCAGTTGGTACGTATACGGGGCATAGACAACCCCATAGATATTGATGCAGAGGAGGAAGAACGGCGCAACAACCCCAGTGATCCCGTCAATAACATTTCCGAACCCAAGGCCATTGATCCCAAAACGGACAAAAAAAAGGCCAAAGCGAAGTAAGTGCAATCCATGAACACTGATTTTAAGCAATATCAGGCCCAGACCACCCCACATCCCCTGGGCCTGGAAATAGCCCGCGCAGAGGGCAGCTATATCTATGATACCCAAGGCAACGCCCATCTGGATTTTGTGGCCGGGGTATCCGCTTGTGGACTGGGCCATGGCCACCCCAAGGTCATTGCGGCCATAAAGGCACAGGTGGACAAGTACATGCACGTCATGGTCTATGGAGAGTATATTCAGTCTCCCGCTGTGGAATTTACGCGCCTTTTGGCCCAGCATCTCCCTAAGCCTTTGGAGACCACTTATATGGTAAATTCCGGTACGGAGGCCATGGAGGGTGCCCTGAAATTGGCAAGGCGGCACACGGGCCGTTCAGAGATGATAGCGGCCCACCATGCCTACCACGGCAATACCATGGGCAGCCTCAGCATCATGGGGTATGAAGAACGCAAAAGTGCTTTTAGACCCCTATTGCCCAACGTGTCTTTCCTCCATTTCAATATGGATGCAGAGCTGGAAAAAATCACCGAAAAAACGGCTTGCGTGGTTTTAGAGACCATACAAGGAGGTGCCGGTTTCATTGTGCCCAAACCCCATTATCTTGAAAAAGTGAGGGCCAGGTGCACCGCAATGGGCGCCCTTCTCATATTGGATGAGATACAACCAGGGTTTGGCCGTACGGGGACCCTATTTGCCTTTGAACACTTTAATTGTGTGCCGGATATTTTGGTCATGGGCAAAGGAATGGCTTCGGGGCTTCCGGTAGGTGCCTTTACCGCTAGTCGCGCCCTCATGGAAAAGCTTCAGGAAAAACCCAAACTGGGCCACATCACCACCTTTGGCGGCAACCCTGTTATTGCAGCGGCCAGTTTGGCCACGTTGCGAGAGTTGTTGGAAACCAAACTAATGCAGGAGACCCGCCACAAGGAGAAACTGTTCCGAAAATACCTGAAGCACCCCAAGATCAAGGAAGTACGGGGCATGGGCCTTATGTTGGCCCTGATCATGGATACGCCCGAAACGGCAAATTCCCTAGTGCTGAAAGCAGCAGCGGAAAAATTGATTCTCTTTTGGCTGCTTTTTGAACCTAGGGCCGTGCGTATTTCCCCGCCATTGACCATTGCAGAGAAAGAAATAAAAAAAGGATGCGACCAAATCCTGGGCATTTTAGACGGAATTTGACCACTGTTAACTAATTTGTTGATAATATAACGACCGCAGTGCTCCTAAAAAAACCGCAAAAGGTTACTTTTAAAAGTATAGTTCAACCAAAATGTTCCTATGGCGTTAGAATCTAACGAAAGACCGAACCAGCCCATCACCAAGTTTGAATCCATGCTCAAAACAGACGATATCTACTTTTTTGATGCAGAGGATTTTGAGGATATCATACACCACTATTTGAACAATGGTAAAATCTCCTTGGCTAAAAAAGGCATTAAAATTGGACTGCAACAACACCCGGATGCCACAGAATTGAAACTGCTCCAGGTAGAGGTGCTCGTTTTTGAGAACGAACTGGCAAAAGCCGAACAAATGTTGGACGAACTTGAGCTGATAGATGCCACCAACGACGAGATTTTCATACAAAGGGCAAACATCCTTTCCAAACAGGACAATCACCAAGGCGCCATCAACATGTTGCAAAAGGCCCTTCTCCTTTCGGACAATAGTTTTGATGTCCATTCCCTAATGGGGATGGAATATTTGTTCATGGATGATTTTAAGCTTGCCAAGGACAACTTCATAAAATGCCTTGAATTTGATGAGCAGGATTACTCCTCTCTTTACAATGTGGTCTACTGCTTTGAGTTTTTGGAGGACCATGAGGGTGCCATCTATTTTTTGAACGATTACCTGGAACGCAATCCTTATTGTGAAGTGGCATGGCACCAGTTGGGCAAGCTGTACCATGCGGAAAAATTATATGCCGAGGCACTTGCCGCCTTTGAATTTGCCATCATATCTGATGATGTCTTTTTAGGGGCCTATTTTGAAAAGGGTAAGGTACTTGAAAAACTGGGCAGACTGGAAGAGGCCATTGAAAGTTATGACACCACCATTAAGATAGAGGACCCCACATCTCACGCGTTTCTGAGGATGGGCCGGTGTTATGAGAAATTGGGCAATGATGAAATGGCCAAATACTATTTCAAGCAGACCGTAAGGGAAGACCCCCTCTTGGATAAAGGCTGGTTGGCCATTACCAATTTTTATTATCGCAAAAAACAGTATTCAGAAGCTCTGCACAACATCAACAGGGCCCTGAACATAGACGGTGAGAATCCGCTGTATTGGAAAAAATGCGCAGAGATCAATTATGGCCTGTCGCAATACGATCAAGCCGATTATGCCTATAAACAGGCTGTGGAACTGGGCAACTACGAGTTGGATACATGGAAAAAATGGGCCGCGGTGGTGTTTAAGCTTGGGGATGTGCACTCTGGTCTTGAAATAGTGAAACAAGGGCTTGAATTCCATCCAAATAACGCGCACCTGCATTATACCCTGGTTGGCTTTTACCTAACCGCGCAAGACACCATTAACGCCAGAATCTGTTTATTGGATGCCCTAAAGGTGGATAAAAAAAGGAAAAAGCTGTATTTATTGGAAAAACATTTCCCGGATGTAGTGGATGTTCATTGGGTGAACACTATCTTGGCCCAGAAAAACAAAACTTCCTAATTTCAACCCTTTTCATGGCTAAGCGAAGGCTAAAGGATTACATTTTCATTACTATGAAAGGCATGGCCATGGGCGCAGCGGATGTAGTACCCGGCGTTTCTGGCGGAACGATCGCCTTTATCTCCGGCATTTATGAAGAACTCATCACCTCTATAAATGCCATTGGTCCGCACCTCTTCAAAACCCTGCAAAAAGAAGGATTGAAATCGGTCTGGACCCAGGTCAATGGTAATTTTCTTTTGGCACTTTTCACGGGGATATTCATCAGTCTTTTTTCTCTGGCGGCCTTGGTGAGCTGGTTGCTGGAAAATGAGCCAGTTCTGTTATGGGCGTTCTTTTTTGGTCTGGTCACGGCAAGCATTCTCTTTGTGGGCAAAGAAATAAAAAAATGGACCCCTGGCACGATCATCGTCTTGGTAGTAGGGG
>CAKZLG010000090.1 GCA_937125035.1 uncultured Maribacter sp.
CCGCCAAAAAAATGGCGTCCCCTGCGGGTAGCGGTCAGTTTTCACTCTTTGGGGCAGAAGGTAATGCTCCTGCCACCCTGAAGGACAGCTCTAGCCGAAAGACCATAAAAGATGTGCCCCATGCCTACCAGAGCATTGCCCCGGGCATGGCCCTGAACCTATTCTTGCAAAAACTGCAAAAACAGACCAGTGTGTGTTTTGATACGGAGACCACGGGCTTGAATCCATTAACGGCCCAATTGGTAGGCATTGCCTTTTCCTGGGAAGCCACAAAGGGCTTTTACATACCCATACCTGAAGATAAGGAGGAAGCCCAGGCCATCTTGGAAGCTCTACGCCCCTTCTTTGAGTCGGAAAGCATAGAAAAAGTGGGGCAAAATTTGAAATATGATATCAAAGTGCTCCATAAATATGGCATACAGGTAAAGGGACCCCTATTTGACACGATGTTGGCCCACTACCTCATCAACCCGGATATGCGCCATAATATGGACGTACTTGCGGAGACCTACCTCAACTACACCCCTGTCTCCATTACGGAACTCATCGGCAAAAAAGGCAAGCACCAATTGTCCATGCGCGATGTACCCCTTGAGCAGCAAACCGAGTATGCCGCCGAAGATGCGGACATTACGTTTCAACTGGCGCAACACTTTAGACCGGAATTGGCAGAGGCCAAAACCGAAACCCTATTCAAGGACATTGAGATACCACTGCTCCGTGTCCTGGCGGACATGGAACTGGAGGGCATTAATCTGGATCAGGATTTTTTGAGTTCCCTGGCGGGGGATTTAGAGGCCGACATCAAGAACCTAGAAGCAAAAATTTTCGAGGCAGCGGGAGAGGAGTTCAATATAGGCTCCCCAAAACAATTGGGCGAAATCCTTTTTGATAAAATGAAATTGGTGGATAAACCGAAGAAAACAAAAACGGGACAGTATTCCACCGCAGAAGATGTACTCTCCTATTTGGCCAAGGACCATGAGATCATTCAACAGGTGCTGGACTACCGTGGCCTCTCAAAACTGAAAAGTACCTATGTGGATGCGCTACCGGAACAAGTGGAACCCGCTTCTGGGAGGGTCCATACAGACTATATGCAGACCGTGGCCGCCACAGGGCGTTTGAGCAGCAACAACCCCAACTTGCAGAACATCCCCATTCGAACGGAACGCGGCAGGCAGGTGCGAAAGGCCTTTGTGCCCAAGGACAAGGACCATGTATTGCTTGCAGCGGATTACTCCCAGATAGAATTGCGCATCATTGCCGCCTTGAGTGAGGAAACCACCATGATCGAGGCCTTTAAGAATGGGGAGGACATCCATGCCTCCACCGCGGCCAAGGTGTTCAATGTACCTTTGGATGAAGTAACGCGGGAGCAGCGAAGCAATGCTAAGACGGTCAATTTCGGAATTATCTATGGGGTTTCCGCATTTGGGCTGAGCAACCAGACCGACCTCTCTAGAAGTGAGGCCAAGGAACTCATAGACACCTACTACAAGACCTACCCCAAGCTTCGCAATTATATGAGTGAACAAGTGGATTTTGCCCGTGAACACGGATATGTGCAGACCGTACTGGGCAGACGTAGGTACCTAAAGGACATCAATGGGAGCAATCAAGTAGTTCGGGGAGCGGCAGAGCGCAACGCGGTGAACGCCCCCATTCAAGGGAGTGCGGCCGATATCATCAAAATTGCCATGATCAATATCCATAAAAAATTGGCGGAAGGAAACTACCAATCCAAAATGCTGCTTCAAGTCCATGATGAATTGGTTTTTGATGCGTATAAACCTGAATTGGAAAAGCTGAAAACCATGATTAAATCTGAAATGGAAAACGCCTACAAATTGGCCGTTCCGTTGGATGTGGAAGTGGGTATTGGAGAGAACTGGCTAGAGGCGCATTGAGGGCCCAGCCCTAAGTAAAAAAAAGCACCACAATTGTGGTGCTTTTCGTTTTTTGATTGATGTTTGTAGGTCTTATAACCCTAAACTATTGGCCATTTTAGTCGTAATGTGTCCAGATTTTCTGAACAACTGCCAAATGGGTGCCAACAGGGGCCTGGTGGCAAACGGTACCAATTCAAACCTAAATATAGCTTTTGGCGTTTCCCCTGGGCGTACCGTCAACGAGCCCTCTATCTCAAAATCAAGATGGTCAAATCTATAGACCGCTTCGGTTTGCCCGTCCGCAAAGGTAAATGCATTACCCATTTCCTGAACATAGAACCTAAAGCGCTTGTATTTGCCCGGCGCCAAGGCCATGGTACTTTTCGTCCTGATAAAAAGACCTGTGTGCATGCCTTTCAGCACAAGCTCCTGCCCGGCAAAATCCTGTATAAAGTGTTCCATGCCATTATTGTCAATGGCAGAAAGGCGTACAAGGTTCAATTCTATTTCTGAGACATTCTTTTCCAATAAAGTGGGATTGGACAAGACCAAGTCCTTGGTCTGCACATCCTCGGCATTACCATTCGCCATCATATTGTAAGGATAGGGGGGTATATGCCATGCGTTGGGATAAAAATTTGTTTTCTTCATAACGTGTATATTAAATTATACGCTGCAAAGATGCGATGCTTCCGTCGCGCGGAAAACAACAGGATTTTCAAATATCTGTGCTGTATTAACCTAAGAAGATGTATTTCTCATAAAATAGGGTTAAAATGGGATATATTGATGAAGTAGAAGCACTTACGGGCACAGAAAAGATCGTGCCGGCAATTTTATTCGGTATAGTTTTCACCGATCTTGTCCAATACCGTTAGAAAAACCTGGAAATCGGCCGCATCCATATCCTTTACAGCCAGCTTTCTCAGGGCATTGGCCCGGGGTTGTATCTGTGAAATGATTGCTTCGCCAGCAGGGGTGAGTACCAAGCGGTACCGCTTCTTATCGCCCTTAAAGCGCTTCTTTGAAATCCATCCTTTGCGCTCCAGACCCCCAATGACCCGGGAGGTTGTGGCCCTGTTCCTAAAATTGGACCGCACGATGGCTGCCTGAGAGGCCTCACTTCCCAACTCATGGATACGGTACAGGATCACCCATTGTTCAATGGTCATGTCAATGTCCATTTCCTGAAAGACGCGCAAATAAGCATCCTGCACCTTGCGAAGCACCATGTCCAAATGAAGGCCAATGCCTGAAATCCTGTCTATATCACCTAGCATCCAGGTTTTTTTTTCAATGAAGAGCAAAATTAACAAAACCGGCGGCAAGGGCCATCCCATCCCCTACCCCTTTTACCATCACATTTAACGAAAATTTAGCGCCCAAAATAGGGGCATGTCGCAAAAATAATTATTTTTGTTGCATCAACAACAATAAAATCCATTTTCAAAACAGAAATACCATGGAAACGACCATTTTACCGAAACTGCATGATAACGCGCAAGACTTTATGCCCATCAATGGCACCGATTACATTGAGCTGTATGTTGGTAATTCAAAGCAAGCGGCCCATTTTTACAAAACCGCCTTTGGTTTTCAATCTCACGCCTATGCGGGCTTGCAGACTGGTCTAAAAGACCGTGAAAGTTACGTGGTCGTTCAAGATAAAATTCGTTTGGTACTCACATCACCCCTTAAAAGTGGCACTGAAATCGGAAAACATATTGACAAGCACGGCGACGGGGTCAAAGTAGTTGCCCTTTGGGTGGATGATGCCACTTATGCCTATGAAACCGCCATGAAAAATGGAGCAACATCGTATATGGAACCCGTGACCGAAGAAGATGATCATGGCAAGGTAGTGCGGGCCGGTATCTACACCTATGGCGAGACCGTACATATTTTTGTTGAGCGCAAGGACTATAACGGCACATTTCTGCCGGGCTATACCAAATGGGAGACCCCAGATTACAATCCTGCCCCAACCGGACTCAAATATGTAGACCACATGGTGGGCAACGTGGGTTGGGACCGTATGAACCATTGGGTAGAATTCTATGAAAAAGTGATGGGCTTTGTCAATATCCTCTCTTTTGATGATAATGACATTTCTACCGAATATACGGCTTTAATGAGCAAGGTCATGAGCAACGGAAACGGTCGTATCAAATTCCCGATAAACGAACCGGCCGAAGGTGCCAAAAAATCGCAGGTAGAAGAATATTTGGATTTCTATGAAGGCGAAGGGGTGCAACATATCGCAGTTGCCACAGATGACATTATTAAAACCGTTCGTGATTTAAAAAGTCGTGGAATCGAATTTTTGACCATACCGGACACCTATTATGAAGCTGTAACCGACCGTGTAGGTAAAATTGATGAAGATATCGCTCCGCTTAAAGAGCTCGGTATTTTAGTGGATCGTGATGACGAAGGTTATTTACTACAGATTTTCACCCGACCCATTGAACCAAGGCCTACGATGTTCTTCGAAATAATTCAAAGAAAAGGAGCACAATCCTTTGGAAAAGGTAACTTTAAAGCACTCTTTGAAGCTATTGAATTAGAGCAGCAATTGAGAGGTACGTTGCATTAACGTACAGTTTGAAGGTCTCAAGTTTCAGGTTTTTGAACTTGAACTTGAAACTTGTGTTTGAACTTAAATTTAGAACATGCCCATATATCACAAACTTGGTCAGTTTCCGCAAAAAAGGCACACCCAATTTCGCAAGCCTGACGGTAACCTGTATTACGAACAGCTATTTGGCACTATAGGCTTTGATGGTATGTCCTCCCTATTGTACCATGTTCACCGCCCTACCCAAGTCAAAGAAATTGGAGAGGCCATTGACATGAGTCCGAAAATTGCTGAGGCAAAGCATATCAAATCAAGAAAACTTATCGGTTTTGATGTCAAGCCGGCAGCTGATTTTTTAGAGTCACGCGAACCCATGATGGTCAACAATGACGTTCATATTGGGCTGGCGGCTCCTAAAAAGTCGATGACCTCTTATTTTTACAAAAATGCTGACGCCGATGAAATGTTGTTCATACATAAGGGGACGGGCGTTCTGAAAACTTTTTTGGGCAATATTCCTTTTGAATATGGGGACTATTTAATCATTCCCAGGGGGATGATCTACCAAATACACTTTGATTCCGAGGACAACCGCATCCTTTATGCGGAATCCTTTCACCCCATTTACACCCCAAAACGCTACCGGAATTGGTTTGGGCAGCTATTGGAGCATTCGCCCTTCTGCGAACGCGATTACAAATTGCCACAGGATTTGGAGACCCATGATGAAAAGGGAGATTTCTTGATCAAGATAAAAAAACAGGGGATGTTGCACCATATGGTCTACGCCACCCATCCGTTTGATGTAGTGGGCTGGGACGGGTACAACTTTCCCTATGGTTTTTCCATCCATAATTTTGAGCCCATAACCGGACGCGTACACCAACCGCCCCCGGTGCACCAGACCTTTGAGACCAGTGCCTTTGTCATCTGTTCCTTTTGCCCCAGACTGTACGACTATCACCCAAAGTCCATCCCAGCACCGTACAACCATAGCAATATAGATTCTGATGAAATGCTCTATTATGTGGATGGCGACTTCATGAGCAGAACGGGCATAGGGCCGGGATATATCTCCCTGCATCCTGCAGGCATTCCTCACGGTCCGCATCCAGGTACGTATGAAGGGAGCATAGGTAAGACCAAGACCGAGGAACTGGCCGTAATGATAGATACGTTCAAACCATTACAGCTAACGGAGAATGCCATGAAAATAGACGATGGCAAGTACTACCGCTCTTGGGTAGACCCCCATTGAATCCTATTGTACTAGGCCTTCTCCATATAATAGAATGCCCATAACGCTTTGAAATTCGGGAAACCTCTGTTTTCCGGGCCTGATTCCAAGCAGTTATAGAGATATTGCAGTTATAAAAATTGTTTTTCAACATCAAAAAGAACACACATGATCATAGACATCCCCAAGAACAGTGATTTTTCCATACACAACCTGCCTTTTGGTATTTTCTCCACCCCAGAGCGCAACAAACGCGCGGGCATTGCCGTTGGCGAACATATCCTGGACCTGGCCGCTGTGCATGACCTAGGTGTTTTTGACTTCGATGAAAAAGTGGTGCGGAGAAGGGACCTCAACGATTTCATTGCCCTTGGTAAGGCCGTGACCACTAAAGTACGCACCGATGTACAAAAGTGGCTACAGGACGACCATTCCGTGTTGGCTGATAAGCCCAAGCTGTTTGTAAAACAATCCGAGGCTCAAATGCACATGCCCGTATGTGTAGGGGATTATACGGATTTTTATTCGAGCATGGAGCACGCCACCAATGTGGGCAAAATGTTCCGTGATCCAGAAAATGCCCTACTGCCCAACTGGAAGCATATTCCCGTGGGCTATCATGGCAGGGCTAGCTCCATAGTGGTTTCTGGTCATCCCATTCATCGCCCAAAAGGGCAAACCTTACCTAAAGAGGCCACACAGCCCATATTTGGGCCAACGCAGCGGTTGGACTTTGAGTTGGAGATGGGCTTTGTTGTGGGCAAGAACACCCAAATGGGCCAGTCTATTTCCACTAGCGAGGCCGAGGACGCCATATTCGGGTTGGTCCTTTTCAACGACTGGTCTGCGCGCGACATCCAAAAATGGGAATATGTGCCGCTTGGACCGTTTTTGGCCAAGAATTTTGCCTCCTCCATATCGCCTTGGATCATTACCTTAGAGGCCTTGGAGCCTTTTAGGACCAATGGGCCGCAACAAGTGCCGGAAGTCTTGCCCTATTTGCAGTATGAGGGCCCTAAAAACTATGATATTCACTTGGAAGTGGGCATTACTCCCAACGGAGGTACCGAAAACACCGTATGCCACAGCAACTTTAAGCACATGTACTGGAACATGGCCCAACAACTGGCGCACCACACGGTAAATGGTTGTAATGTGCACGTGGGGGACATGATGGCCTCAGGAACCATTTCCGGCAAAGGGGAAAACAGCTACGGCTCTATGTTGGAGTTGGCTTGGATGGGTACAAAGCCCATCACCTTAAGCGATGGCACTCAACGAAAATTCATCCATGATGGCGATACAGTGACCCTGAGGGCCCACGCAGAAAAAGACGATATTCGCATAGGTTTTGGCGAAGTTTCCACCAAGGTTCTGCCGGCACGGTAAATGGCCCTGGGAACATCGCCTTCACCCCTTTTAAAAGGAAATACAGTACTCACAGCGCATAATTGAAAAAAGATGATAAAGACCTTAGAGCCATCCGCCCTTGCACAACAAGAACTGCACAGCATTTTACTGACCGCGGTTGCCCCCCGGCCCATTTGTTTTGCCAGCACAGTGGATGCAGAAGGACGTGTGAACTTAAGCCCGTTCAGCTATTTCAATGTCTTCAGCTCCAATCCGCCCATCTTGATATTCTCCCCTGCCCGAAGCGGTAGGGACAATACCACCAAACATTCCCACGATAATGTAAAAGAGGTTCCCGAAGTGGTCATCAATATGGTGAACCATGCCATGGTAGAGCAAATGTCCTTGGCCAGTACGGCCTATGGCAAGGGGATCAATGAATTTGAAAAAGCGGGCCTTACCCAAATGCCCAGCACCAAAGTGGCTCCACCAAGAGTAGGAGAAGCCCCTGTGGCTTTTGAATGTTCCGTTACCGAGGTCATTGAATTAGATCAGACGCCCGGAGCGGGCAATTTGGTCCTCTGTAAGGTGGAGCTCATCCACCTCAATGAAGATTACCTCAGCGGTGGGCAATTGGACACCCAAAAACTAGACCTTGTAGGCCGTATGGGCGGTAATTGGTATACCCGTGCCAGTGGAGCATCGCTTTTTGAAATACCCAAACCCCTGCGTACCCTGGGTATTGGCGTGAGCGCCCTGCCCAAGGGCATACGGGAGAGCGAAATACTCACCGGAAACAATTTGGGCCGTTTGGGCAATTTAGAGGCCTTACCCAGTTCTGCCGCAGTGGCCGCAATGGCCAAAGATGATGAATTGGTCCTTTTGGCAAAAAAAGTAGGGCCGGATAAAATCAAACTCAAAAGGCACCTGCACTGGTTGGCACAACGCATTTTGGAAGCTGGGGAAACGGAAAAGGCCCTTACTGTCCTGCTCCATGCAGAAAACCTTTGATGATGAGCGATATCACCACTATTTTTAAACCCTATTTAGAACCCAAGGAAGTCTACAAGGGCGGAAAGAACGTACCGGCCACATCTCAAAAAATATATAAGCTTTCTTCCAATGAAAATCCGTTGGGAGCTTCCCCAAAGGCCGTTGCTGCCCTTAAAAAAGCCGCGGAGACCTTGCACCTTTACCCCGATCAGACGGATATAAGACTACGACAAGCGCTCGTGGCCGATTTCAACGGTGCCCTGAACGAGGACCAATTTCTTTGTGGCAACAGCGGTTCTGAGGTCATAGACATGGTCTTGCGTGCTTTTATCAAGGAGGGTGATCAGGTCATTTACTCCAATCCTTCATTTTTACCCTATGCCGTTTTTTCCAGATGGTACGGCGCCAAGACTACGGACGTACCTTTATTGCCACCTGATTATGCGTTGGATTTGGAAGGAATTCTTAAAGCGATAACCCCGAACACAAAGGTCATCTTCCTTACCAGCCCCAACAATCCCACGGGCACCTATATCCCAAAAAGCACACTGGATGCCTTTTTTGAAAAAGTGCCCCAAAATATTATTGTGGTCTTCGATGAGGTTTACCGCCATTTTGCCGATGCCAAAGACTACGTATCCGCCCTGCCCTATGTTAAGGCCGGCCATAACGTGATTGCCATCAATAGTTTTTCCAAGACCTACGGCTTGGCTGGCCAGCGTATTGGATATGGCTACACCACGGCTATCATTGCCAATTATGTTAGACAGATACAAAAACCCTTTCTTCTGCCCATAACATCCATTGAAGCAGGTATCGGCGCCCTTTTGGATACTGAATTTGTGGACAGAACTGTTAAGGCGGTGCACATTGGTAAGAAATTTCTGGAAAATGTCTTTGAAGAAATGGGTATTTCCCATTGGCCCACCCAAGGCAATTTTTTCATTATAACACCCCCCTTGCCAGAAATGGAATTTACCGAACAAATGATGCAACAAGGCATCATGGTTAGGCCCGTATCCCAATTTGGTGCCCCGGGCAAGGTACGGATATCCATAGGTACCCAAGAAGCCAATGCCGCCATGGTAAAGGCCCTGCGCCAAATTGTTGGTGACATAGGCTAGGCTTTGCGTTAAAATATTCCCAAGCTGGTACTAAAACCCCATTCAATAGCGTTGGTGCATTAAAGCATTCTCTATGATGCGCTGTGCCATGCTAAAAACCTGTTATACCTTCCTGTTGATTGTTTTCGCGGGACTGCAGCTGCACGGTCAAGAGCAAGACGCTACGGCGGCAGGAAAGGAATTGGCATCCAAAAGCTTAAAACTATTTCCCAATCCGGCCACCAACGTACTTAACGTCATTGGGCTTAGCAATACGGAGCATGCCCACATCATGGTTACCGATGGGTATGGCAACCTCGTTCTAGAACATCAATGGGGTATAAGAAACAATGCCCTTAGCCTTCCTGTGGCACACTTACAAGAAGGTGTGCACATGATTACAATACGCTCTGAAAAAGAGACCGCACAGCTTAAATTCCATAAACAGTAATGTTTTTTATTGGAACGTAAAATTGTACGTGACCGCAAAAAGGGGACTGTTCAATATGGAAAGTTCGTAAGTGCCCAACGGACTGTCCAAAAACACTTCTGCATCTTGGGCGCCCTGACGTTGGGTGTAATATAGATTGAACGGATTTCGGCGTGCATATAGGTTATACACTGTAAATATCCAATCGCCTTTCCATCTTCTTCCTGTATCGTTGCCATTGCGAATTTGCCAAGAAAAATCCAATCGATGGTAGGGTCTCAGCCTAGCATTGTTCCGTTCCAAGAAAATGGGTACGTTTATCCCTTCCAAGGGAAATACGCCGTTAGCCACGGTATAAGGTCTACCGGTCTGTGCCGTAAAATTAAAGCTCCAAGTATTGTAGGCATCCCCCTCAAAATTAACGGTTCCGTTGACCACATGGGGACGGTCAAAATCTGAGGCAAACCATTCATTATTATTTATTCGATCGGCCAGCCTTTCATTTTGTGAGCGCAAAAAACTTCTGGACCAGGTATAGTTCAACCAACCATTGACCTTTCCCCTTGGCTTTTTCAAACTTAACTCCACCCCGTAGGCTTTCCCATCCGCTTGTACTATGTCTCGCTCCAAATATTCTGCCAGGAAAAAATCGGCTCCCGGCTTATAGGTCAGATTATTCTCGGATAGCCTATAATATCCTTCCAGACCCAGTTCCAGCTCATTGTTCGCCACACCGGTATATATCCCAAAACCAAAAGCATCACTTACTTGTGGCACTATATTGGGGTCTGACGTTTTCCATCTGGAAGTGGGCAAGGGTGTGGTGGAGTTGTACACATTCTGTAAGTATTGGTTTAAACGCGCATAACTTGCTTTGATGGATATGCTCTCGTCCAACAAAAAATTAAAGCCCAATCTCGGCTCTAGGGCATTATAGGTCTTTACCCCTGCCCCTTCTTCAAATACAGTAGTCCCTGTCAACAGACCGGTTACATCATCAAAGAAGCCCTGCGTATATGGACCAAGAAAGACAAAGTGGTTGAACCTCAGTCCGGTGGACATCGTCAATTTCTCACCAAGTTGCCAATTGAGATTGCCAAAGCCAGCAAATACGTAACTATTTTCAGTTTCCAGTTCCACTGGAAGAATGCTATTACCTGTACCAGGATCCAAGGTTCCCGGCGCTATGGTGTATTTATTGATTTGAACGCCCCCATAGTATTCCACTTTATCATTGATCCTATTTGACAGTTCTGAAATAAAACTTAGGTAATTGATGCTTGAGGTAAAATCTATTTCATTATCTGAGTTCTGCTCTGGAAAGATGATCTTTGGCACGTAATCACTGGCCACCAAAAGAGTTCTCAGGTTGGCCTCGTTGGAAAAGACATGATTCCAGTTAAGGGTTCCATTAAGGGTCCTAAAATCATATTGGTTATTATCTGAATTTATGTTTTCCACCTTTGTGATAAGATCAAGTTGATAAAAGTCCTTGGTGTAAAACCCTGTAAAGGAAATTTGATCCTTCTCTGTAGGTAGGTAAAGTATCTTCAGCGTGCTGTCATAGAAATTGGCCTTGGTATTTTTTAAACGCTCTGAGAAAAGTGGCAATAGGAAATCGGTAAATCCGGCCCGGCCCCCAAAACTGAGCATCAGCTTATCTTTTATAATCGGGGTTTCCAGGGAGAGCCGGCTAGAGATAAGGCCAATGCCCCCACTGAGCTTCAGCTTATCCACATAGGGGTTTTTAACCTTCACGTCCAGGACAGATGTGGTACGCCCGCCATATCTTGAAGGAATATTGGCCCTGTACAAATCTACTGTGGATACGGCTTCTGGCGTAAAAACTGAAAATAGGCCAAAGAGGTGGGTAGGATTGAATACAGGGGCATAATCGTACAATAGCAAATTTTGATCTAAAGCACCGCCACGTACGGAAAGGCCACTGCTCACTTCGCCAGCATTATTGACTCCGGCCACCAGAGTCATGCCACGCAGCACATCAAACTCGCCTACCGCGGCAGGTATTTTTTTTAGGTCTTGGGCACTTAATTGCAGAGCTCCCATTTGTGGACTTTCTATATTGTCCAGCACCCGCTTGGCCCGTACAATGACTTCGGAAAGTTGTTCATCTTGTGGCCATAGCCGTACGGTAATGATTTTGCCTTGGGCAAGATCTACATTAAGGTTCTCTGTGGAAAAACCAATATAACTTACGGATACTTGATAGGCGCCAGGCTCCAGGTTAATGGAAAACCTACCTGAAGCATTGGTAATACCCCCGCAGGCACAAGGTGTTATGGCGATTTGGGCATTTTCCAAAGGGATGTTCGTCTCATTGTCCAAAACAGACAACGTAAGTATGACATCCTGCGAAAGCAAAAAAGAGATTTTGAAAGAAAATATAAAAATAAAGAGGATCAATGGTCTGATATGGGTCATTGGTGGGTTGTTTATAAATTTTGCCATCCACTAGGAGCAATGGCCGTCCTGGTTTTAGTTTCTTGACATGGGGCAAAATTAGTAGCGGGTGGCGGATATGGTGATCCAATCAAAGGCTCTAGTACAACGGGATCACGCGTATCCAAGGGAGGTTCAGAAATAGTCTGTCGTTCCACGAAAATAGTTGCTGAACTAGATGCCGCGGCCGTAAAACGGCCCAAAACCACCTCCTCCCGATCGTTTGGATTATAGAGGTTGCCAATCAATGCTGCAGGGGGTGGAGCATTCAATCCGGCTGAATTATCCACAATATCCTTTAGGACTTTATAATACGCATAAGCGGTAGGGGTCAATGAAAATTGTTGCACCTCAACCACCATATTTTCTTTGGTATACAATAACAAATCCCCAACGGGAAAATCAACAATGGCTTTACCATTGGAAAACTCATCGTTGAACACCACCACATTTTCCGGATAGCGTATTTGCCAACAATCCGTTTCACAGATATAGTCAAAGTAACGCCGTTGTCTACCTTGCAGGTCATAAGAAACGCAATCCCCGTCTCTGTACAATCCCTCAAAGCACTTTGCACAATAATCCAAATTTTCAAAAGAACGATAGGTCCAATAATAAAAATTGTTCAATTCTTCAGGATCATTGAACGTTACGGATACTTGATGGCCCGGTACAAAACGCCCCCCGTTAATCTCCCTGAACACCAATTCCGGGTCATATGTTATTTTGATATCATCCAACGGAACCGGGGACAACACTACTTCTGTTTCAGATACATATTGCGTGCCATTGGCCAAGGTTACTTTCAATTTCCAAGTTTCGCCAATACCTATGGCAAAATCCGCATCAACTATGTAGGATTCCTCCGCCTCTATCAAAAATACCTCTTGGCCGGTTTGGTCATTTTCAAAGATGACCGTGGCACCTTCAATGAATTTGACCACGCGCACTCCAAACTCTACGGCGGTTTCATTGATGGTCACAAAAGAGGCACCTGGCAAGGAGGAGGCAAAACCATCAATAAAGACCAGCCCCTCTTCAAATTCAAATTCTGGTGGTACGGGATCGACGCAACCATTGAGTATGGCAACAAAAATGAACATAAGGCGCTTTATCCTAGCCATGAAAAACGTGTTTTAAAGGCAAAAGGTAGCATTAATTTTCACAGCAATCCCGAATTATCAGAAAATACGCTTCCAGACATACCACCCCCATTAACTAGAAACAGTCAGACACCACTGGGCATAAAAAAAGACCCTTTTTCAAAAGCGCCTTTTTAGTATTTTATTTCGTCTTTGGAAACCTATCTCCTAGTAAATATGAGTTCCCCACTCTCATTGAAATTGGGGATTTCCAAATCGGCAGCATTCACGGACATTTCATCTCCGTTGATGCTGACCGCGACTTCAACTGTGGCCCCATCAGCATCCACAAAAGTAACCACAGCCCCTTCATAGCTATAAGTGGTGGTCTCTGTATCTGAATTGGTGGGACAAGGTATATCCAAGCCAGTGGTCGTTGCATTCACCTCAACATAATTAGCCTTATTCTCCGCTACTGCAGATCCATCCTCATTGAACTCCAAAGTGATGATGGTACAGTTCCGGGCCGTTAGAAAATCCAAGATCTGTTTGCCAAATTTAGCATCATCACTTGCAGTTTCATTATCTATTTTCAACTCCTTTACATCCCAAATACCCACAATAGCGTTGGAGGTGGGCATTTCATTGTCCTCAGCATCCGAGCTACAGGAGCCTAATCCGATGGAAACGATTAAAAAATAAAAAATTGTCCTTTTCATAATTTGTTGATTGAAGTTATTATTGGTGAACGGGCAGCTCAACCTTTTAAGGTCCAAGGGCGATGGAAAATTTGAAATAACCTCCCCTACCCTAGTTTTGCTCTAAACAAAACGTGAAACCATTTGGATTATTACAAATTCTTTGGTTGATTCGTCAAAAGCCCTATTTCCAGACATTTCTAATGGATACCCATGCACTGATTTTCTTTGCAGTTTGACTCCATTCCATGGGAAGTATACCCAGAGCTGAAAGACAAAAAGAAGAAAGGTCAAAAAAAAGTGATTTTTTAAAAAGCAGCATTTGTAATTAAAGTTAATAATTGTACATTTGCAGCCCGTTTATCGGGATTGAAGTAATTAACTAGAAAACAAAGCAGTAGTGGATACATTAAGTTATAAGACTGTTTCAGCCAACAAAAGTACAGTGACCAAGGAGTGGTTATTGGTGGATGCAGAGGGCGAAACCCTTGGTAGATTGGCGTCTAAAGTGGCCAATGTTTTAAGGGGCAAGCACAAACCCAGTTTCACCCCTCACGTGGATTGTGGTGATAATGTGGTCATTATCAACGCAGAAAAAGTAGCGCTGACCGGAAACAAATGGCAAGACAAAGTATACTTAAGGTATACCGGCTACCCTGGTGGCCAACGCTCCACTTCTGCCCTGGAATTACTTGAAAAGAAACCTGAGGCCATTGTTGAAAAAGCCATTAAGGGTATGTTGCCCAAAAACCGTTTGGGAGCAGAGCTTTTCAGGAACCTAAAGGTATATGCAGGTCCAAACCACGGACAAGAAGCACAAAAACCAACTGCAGTTAATTTAAAAGACCTTAAGTAACATGGAAGTAATTCATAAGATAGGAAGAAGAAAAACAGCTGTTGCCCGCGTATATGTTTCCACCGGTAAAGGGGACATTACCATCAACAACAAGCCTTTGAACACATACTTCCCAACGGCCACCCTACAGTATAAAGTAAAGCAGCCATTTACCCTTACCGAGAATGATGGCAACTTTGATGTAAAGATAAACGTTTATGGCGGTGGCATCACTGGCCAAGCGGAGGCCATTAGATTGGGCATCTCCAGAGCGCTTTGCGAAATTGACGTGGAGCACAGGAGCACTTTAAAACCAGAAGGCCTCCTTACCAGAGACCCAAGAATGGTGGAACGTAAGAAATTCGGACAGAAGAAAGCCCGTAAGAAATTCCAGTTCTCCAAACGATAATGAAAATTTAAAGGGCGCCCAGAACAGGGCGCCCAAATTCTATTCTTTAACCAAGTTCCTTGAAAGTCCTGCAAACGGACACTTAAAAATCCTTTTGACCCTTTTTCCAAAGGTCCTGAAAGGTAAATTAGTTTAGCATCTAAATGGTGAAGGCTTCAAGCTATACTTGATACCACTTTGCCATTGCTATTTCATAAGAACGTAAACTACATTTAAAAATGGCGAAAGTCGAAGTAAAACAATTATTGGAAGCCGGTGTGCATTTTGGACACCTTACCCGCAAATGGAATCCCAACATGGCGCCCTACATCTACATGGAGCGCAACGGAATCCACGTGATCAACCTTTATAAAACAGTGGCCAAAATGGACGAGGCCAACGAAGCACTGCGAAAAATTGCTGCTTCTGGTCGTAAGATCCTTTTTGTTGCCACAAAAAAACAAGCTAAGGACATCGTGGCAGAAAAGGCGGCCAACGTAAACATGCCCTACATTACGGAAAGATGGCCCGGCGGTATGTTGACCAACTTCGTCACCATTAGGAAGGCAGTTAAAAAAATGGCCTCCATAGACCGTATGAAAAAAGATGGCACCTTCTTGACCCTTTCCAAAAAGGAAAGATTACAGGTAGATCGTCTACGTGCCAAATTAGAGAAAAACCTAGGTTCCATTTCAGATATGACCCGTTTGCCCGGGGCCCTGTTTATTGTGGACACCATGCGCGAACATATTGCCGTAAAGGAAGCACAGAAATTGAACATTCCCATTTTTGCCATGGTGGATACCAATTCAGATCCCAGGGACGTGGATTATTTGATTCCCTCTAATGACGATGCATCCAAATCCATCGATATCATCATGACCGAGGTCACCAATGCGGTTGCAGAAGGTTTGGCGGAACGCAAGTCAGAGAAACAAGGGGAAAAGGAAGGCCAGGAACCCACAGAAGCCAAAGCCAAAACTAAAGAAGAAAAGCCCAAAAAAGAAAAAGCAGAAAAAGCACCAGAGCCCACCCCGGAAACTGTAGAAACAAAAGCTCCACCCGTTGTGGCCAAAACCACGGAGAATGAAGTGAATGTTGAGGCAGTTGAGGAAGCCGTAGAGACCGAAGGGAAAGCAGATGACCTTACAAAAATTGAGGGTGTTGGCCCAAAAGCTGCTGAAGCCCTAACCAATGCAGGTCTTAGCACGTATGCCAAAGTAGCACTGGCCGATGCGGACAAGATGAAAGAGGTACTCACTGAGGCCAGCTCAAGAATGGCCCATTTGGATCCCACGTCATGGCCAAAACAAGCCCAAATGGCGGCCGATGGTAAATGGGATGAGCTCAAGGAATGGCAAGACAGTGTTAAGGGCGGGGTGGAATAACCCCCCAACCTATGGAATGGATAAAAAAATTTAATCATAAGCCTTTTAAGGGCATTAAAACAACAAGAAATGGCAAAGATAACAGCCGCAGAAGTAAATAAATTGAGAAAGACCACCGGCGCGGGCATGATGGATTGTAAAAAAGCATTGGTAGAGGCCGATGGTGATTTTGACAAGGCCATTGAAATCCTGAGGAAGAAGGGCCAAAAAGTGGCTGCCAACAGGGCCGATAGGGAGTCATCTGAAGGCGCAGCCATTGCTAAAGTCAACGCGGACCATACCCATGGTGTGGTCATTTCATTGAATTGTGAGACCGACTTCGTGGCTAAAAATGATTCTTTCGTAGCGCTAGCCAATGAATTGGCCGAATTGGCCATGGGCTACGATAGCAAGGATGCTTTTCTCAGTGCTGACTTTAACGGTATGTCTGTACAGGACAAACTCATTGAGCAGACCGGTGTCATTGGTGAAAAAATTGAGATTGGTGGTTTTGAAACCCTAAGCGCACCTTTTGTAGGCTCTTACATTCATGCTGGCAACAAAATTGCCGTTTTAACGGGTTTATCTGCCGCTGTTGATGGTGCTGAGGACGTGGCAAAGGATGTGGCCATGCAGGCCGCTGCCATGAATCCCGTGGCCCTGAACGAAGAGGGAGTTGACCAATCGGTGATTGATAAGGAAGTTGAGATTGCCAAGGATCAACTAAGACAGGAAGGCAAGCCAGAGGCTATGTTGGATAACATTGCCAAAGGAAAGATCAAACGCTTTTTCAAGGATAATACTTTGGTGAACCAAGATTTCATCAAAGACAGTAAACAGAGTGTTGCACAATATGTGAAAAGTGCAGGCGATGGTCTGGAAGTCACTGGATTCAAAAGAGTGGCCCTTGGTTAAAACCCAACCAGCCAGTCATCAAAAAAAGAAAGCCGCCCTCTCAAGGGCGGCTTTTATATTTCCCTTCCACTGAAAAACTCAGCCCTTCAACCAAGATTGCCTTAAGCTGGCCAATGTGCCGGAGACCCCTTCCACTTCCACGATTTTGGTCACCTCAATTTCCGGGCTTCCCACAGGACCCTCCAACAATAATGTTTCCCCATTGCGCTCCACCTCCATGGCAATACTTCGTTTTGGAGACCAACCAAAGCTCTGCCCTATAATGGCCCTAATGGTATCCAGATCAATCGTCCTACCATCAATTTTGCGTATGATATCCCCTCCTTGGGCACCCAACCCCAGAAAGAAACTGTTAAGACCAATCCCCTCTCGTATAAAAATGGCACCACCGTTCTCTCCATCCACGTCTATGAAGGGCACCTCTCCGTCCAGAAAATAACCGGTCTGTTCTATTTCCTTTATGGGGGCCAAGCCCACCTTTGCCCAATATTTAGCATAATCAATAGGCTGGGTGCCCACAACATGGTTGTTGAAAAAAACACCCACCTCCGGATAGGTCATGGCCACGATTTCAGGTATTAAATCAGCATCATTGAATGGCGTATTCTTTCCATATTTCTTGGAAAGCTCTTTCATTAACCACAAGACACCCCTCTCCCCATTGCTCTTTTCGCGCAGTAAAATATCCAAGGCCATATTGATCAATGTGCCCTTCTCATAAACATTGGGATAGTTTTCCTCATAGGGCGCGGCAAGAATGTTCTTGCTCATTTCCGTGAAGGACATGGTGTCATCATAGGCTTTGGCATTGTTTACCTTGGCCATAAGTCGCTCATAAAATTCCTCTTTGGGGATAAGTCCTTGTTGGATCTGAAAGAGATTGGCAAAATATTCCGTGGTGCCCTCGTACATCCATAAGTGTTTTGACATCTTAGGGTCGTTGAAATCAAAATACTGTATTTCCTTGGAGTGCACATTAAGGGGCGTAACAATGTGAAAGAATTCATGGGACACCACATCCACCATGGCTTGTTCCATTCGTTCTTGGGGCAGGGATTCTGGCAGTACCACCACCGTGGAGGTATGGTGCTCCAAGGCACCAAAGCCTTGCGCATCCTCGCTGGACATATCGGATAGGTAGAGCAAAATATTGTATTCTTCGGTGGTGTTAATATCACCTAAGAAGGCTTTCTGGGCAGACATCATTTTCTCCATGCGATCTTTGAGGTTAATGGCAGCATAAGCGCCAGTGGGTGAATACACCGCCATATTGACGGTGATATCACTAACCTTGAAGCTGATTTTATTATTTGGCGCATAGAGAATAGGGTTGTCTATTACATCAAAATACCTGGACGCCACAAATACATCCTGCAAGGCACCTTCTCCAGAGGGGACCTCTGGCAACGACGTGGTGGCGATCAGGCCATCTGGTTTGGATATCCGGAGTTCATAGGGTACTTCCTTAAAACCGTCAAAATAACCCACAAACGCATGTAAGTTGAGCATATAGTTTTCCCCGGAGAGAATGTTGGATCCTGCCGGGGAAAATACCGGTGCCTCCGCAGCACGCTCTGTATCATAGGTATCATTTACCCAATAGGTCATCCTATCCAAAGAAGTACCGTTGGCCACCTGCCAAGAATTGACATCCAACTGTTGCACGGGCAGGCGGGCGCCTTTATAGTCATAGGCCCGTACACTATCTATGTATTGCCCATAATCATCGGCGCTGTAGGTGCCAGGTACGGTCTTTGGAATCCGAAAAACTACCTGTTCCGCACGGAAAGCCCCTGGATCAATGGTTACCTTGACCATATCCTTCACTACGTTCACCAAATCCAAAGAGGTCACTACGGGCGTGTTTTCCACCAATACCAGATTTTTTGACGCCCCGCATCCCACTAACAACCCCGTTGCCATGAAAAGAAATACCTTGTTCCCCATATTTGCCATTGTGCTCAATTTCTTACGTATACAATCTGTTCACAAGATTATTAAAAATATGGCATAGGCTCATGTATTTTAAAAAATAATTATGCTTTACCATAATGCATGGGGAATACCACCATCAATAATTTTCATTATTTTTGCCTTGAAAAACCATCTTATGAGATACAAACGAATACTCTTGAAACTCAGTGGCGAGGCGCTTATGGGGGAAAAGCAATATGGCATAGATCCAATTAGATTGGGAGCTTATGCGGCGGAAATAAAAAAAGTGGTTGAAAAGGGTATTCAGGTGGCCATTGTAATCGGAGGGGGCAATATCTTCCGTGGACTTTCCGGCGCGGCCACGGGCATGGACCGTGTGCAAGGTGACCATATGGGAATGTTGGCAACGGTAATCAATGGTCTTGCCCTACAAAGTGCTCTGGAAATGCAAGACGTACAGACCAGGCTGCAGTCTGCCATCAAAATCAACGAAGTGGCCGAACCGTTTATACGCAGAAGGGCCATTAGGCACTTGGAAAAAGGCAGGGTGGTCATTTTTGGGGGCGGCACCGGAAACCCCTATTTTACAACGGACAGTGCCGCCGTTTTAAGGGCCATTGAAATAGAGGCCGATGTCATTCTGAAAGGTACCCGCGTGGATGGCATCTATACCTCAGACCCTGAAAAAGATAAAACAGCCACAAAATTCGACACCATCTCCTTTAAGGATGTGCTTCAAAAAGGACTTAAGGTCATGGATACGACGGCCTTCACCCTGAGTCAGGAAAACGAATTGCCCATAGTGGTATTTGATATGAACAAGCGTGGCAATCTCTTAAAATTGGTTGACGGCGAGATCATAGGTACTACCGTGAACATATGATATTTGGTTTGATTTTTGAACTTGTACCCTATACTTTAGAAAATGAACGAAGAAATAAATTTTATTCTTGATTCCACCAAAGAAAGCATGGATGCGGCCATAGCCCATTTAGAGCGGGAGTTTACCAAAATAAGGGCCGGAAAGGCGAGCCCTGCCATGCTTTCCTCTGTTCTGGTGGAATATTACGGCTCCCAAACGCCCCTGTCTCAAGTGGCCAACATCAATACCCCGGACGGGCGAACGCTCTCGGTACAACCTTGGGAAAAATCCATGCTCTCGGAAATTGAAAAAGCCATCATGAACGCCAATTTGGGCTTCAATCCCATGAACAATGGGGAATTGGTGATCATCAACGTGCCCCCGCTCACAGAAGAGAGGCGCATACAGCTTACCAAACAGGCCAAGGCAGAGGCGGAACACGCCAAAGTAGGGGTGCGAAGTGCCAGACAAGACGCCAATAAAGAGATCAAGGAACTGGACATTTCAGAAGACCTTGAAAAAAACGCCACAGTAGACGTGCAGGAACTAACGGATAAGTACATTCAGAAAATAGATGATTTTCTTGGTGTAAAGGAGGCCGAGATCATGAAGGTCTAAAACGGTACGAATCAAAGATACAGGGCAACCCATGGGGTTGCCTTTTTCATGGAAGGCCATTTCATTTTTAAACCCCGGTCTTAGGAACAATTCCACCTATTGGTTACCTTTGCCCACCACTTAGAGAACTATGGTCAAAAAATTAACAGAGGGATTTTGGTCCACCACAGCCCGCATCATTTTAAGGAACAGAATCATTATTTTACTCCTTATTGCGGCCACGACCCTCTTTTTTGCGCTACAGTGGGAAAATATGCGTTTCTCCAATTCGCAAGCCAACCTATTGCCAGATGACCATCCGGTAAACTTGGAATACAATGCTTTTTTGGAACAATTTGGGGAAGAGGGCAATGCCGTGGTCTTTGCCATTAAGGACACCACTCTGTTCCAACCCAAGAATTTCAATCTCTGGAATAAGTTCAGCAAACAGCTGAGCGCCTTTCCAGAGGTGGATTTCGTCATTTCCTTGGACAACCTTCAGGAATTGAAAAAAGACAATGAAAAACAGGAGTTCGTGTTGCAACCGTTGATCAACAGGCCAACGGAAAACCGGGCGCAAATAGACAGCATCACCCAGCACCTGTTCAACGAGCTGCCCTTTTATGAAAGTCTTCTGTTCAATAAGGAAAGTGGCACCATCCGCACGGTCATGTACTTGGATAAGGATATTGTGAATACGTCTGTCCGAAAAGACTTCATCCTTAAGGACTTGGCACATCTGGTGGATCGTTTTGAAGCGGAGACCCGTATGGATGTGCGCATTTCAGGAATGCCCTACATACGTACATTGAACTCACAGAACATCATAGACGAAATTGGTAAGTTCATCTTGGCGGCCCTTGGGGTCACCTCCTTGATCTTCTTCTTTTTCTTTAGGAGTTTCCGGGCCACCTTCATTTCCATGTGCGTTGTGATCATTGGAGTCATGTGGGCTTTTGGCATTCTGGGCTTGTTGCAGTATGAGATCACCGTACTTACCGCTCTCATTCCGCCTTTGATCATCGTTATAGGTATCCCCAACTGTATTTTTCTGATCAACAAGTATCAGCAAGAGGTCAAAAAACACGGAAACCAAGCCCTTTCCCTTCAACGGGTCATTTCCAAAATAGGGAACGCCACTTTAATGACGAACGTGACAACGGCCTCCGGTTTTGCCACCTTTATCATTACGGACAGTAAATTATTGAAAGAATTTGGCATTGTGGCCTCCATCAACATCATTGGCATCTTCATTCTTTCACTCTTGATCATCCCCATTGTCTACAGTTTTTTATCGCTCCCCAAAACACGACATTTAAAACACCTGAACAAACGTTGGATAGATGCTTTTGTAAGTTGGATGGAGCATATGGTACGGAATCGCAGAATATCCGTTTATGTGGTTTCCATAGCCTTATTGGTATTGAGCATTATAGGCATCTATCAAATTGAAATCTCGGGAAGTCCCATAGAGGATATGCCCAAGAAAGCGGCTTTTTTTAAGGACATCCGGTTCTTTGAACAAGAATTTGACGGTATTATGCCCGTAGAGATCGTAGTGGACACCAAAAACCCCAAAGGGGTTTTGAAACCGGCCACTTTAAAGCGTATGGATCGTCTGGGCGAGGTCATTGAAGACATTCCAGAGCTCTCCAAACCCGTTTCGGTGGTGAACTTGGTCAAGTATTCCAAACAAGCCTTTTATAATGGCATACCAAAATACTACCAACTGCCCACGAGCCAAGAAAATAATTTCATTATGGATGTGGCCCGTAAATCTGCGGACAACGGAAACCTTTTGAAGAGCTTTGTGGACAGTACTGGACAAGTGGCCCGTATAACTACCTTTATGCAAGATGTTAAAACCGATCGCATGGAGAGCATTGAAGGCAGGCTTTTGGAGAACATTGCCAAAATATTTCCCACAGAACGTTACAATGTGTATATGACCGGTAGCGCACTCCTCTTTTTAAAGGGCACAAAATACCTGGTAAAAAATCTGGTCATGTCCCTGGCCCTGGCCATTGGCCTTATTGCGCTATTCATGGCCTATCTGTTCCGTTCCTTCAGGATGATTGTAATTTCCTTGATACCCAATATCCTGCCCTTATTGGTCACAGCGGGCATTATGGGTTTTGTAGGGGTGCCCATAAAACCATCTACCATTTTGGTGTTCAGCATAGCCTTTGGTATTTCTGTAGATGACACCATCCATTTTCTGGCCAAGTACCGGCAAGAGCTTACGGCCAGCAAATGGCGCATTGAGCGATCGGTATATGCCGCTTTACGGGAAACAGGGGTGAGTATGTTCTACACCTCCATTGTGCTTTTCTTCGGTTTTTCCGTCTTTATAATTTCCAATTTTGGGGGCACCGTGGCCTTAGGTTCATTGGTATCCGCCACCCTACTTTTTGCCATGTTGGCCAATTTGATTCTCTTGCCGTCCTTATTACTGTCTCTTGAGCGCAGCATTGCCAATAAAAAAGTCCTAAAAAAACCACAGATAGACATTCTCCCCAAAGATACCGAGGCCGACTGATCACTTATACAAAATGCGCATTTTGGGGTGCCCAAGTGGCTCATTTTTTTCCCAAAAGGCTATCTTTGGGGCCTTAATCACATTCAATCATATAATGCAGTCAATCGCCATAAAGGATTTATTAAAAGGCCACCATTTACTACAGGAAGTCATCATAAATGGTTGGGTAAGGACATTTAGGAGCAATAGGTTCATCGCATTGAATGATGGCTCTACCTTGAGCACCATACAATGCGTAGTGGATTTTGAGAAATTTGATGCGGACCTCTTAAAAAAAATACAGACCGGCGCCGCATTGCGCATTTCCGGAACCTTGGTGGAAAGTCAAGGCCGGGGGCAATCCGTGGAAATCCAAGTCAATGATATTTTTGTACATGGTTCCGCAGACCCGGAAACCTACCCCATACAGCCCAAAAAGCATTCATTGGAATTTTTAAGGGAAAAAGCCCACTTGCGGGTACGTACCAACACATTTGCCGCCGTTATGCGGGTGAGGTCTGCCCTGTCCTTTGCCATTCATCAATATTTCAGGGACCATGGTTTTTATTACTTTCATGCACCCATCATTACCGGGTCGGATGCCGAAGGTGCCGGGGAAATGTTCCGCGTAACCACCCTAGATGACAAAAAACCCCCGTTGAACGATGCTGGTGAAGTGGATTACAGTGAGGATTTTTTCGGGAAGGAGACCAATCTCACCGTATCCGGACAATTAGAGGCAGAAGCCTACGCCATGGGACTTGGTAAGGTATACACTTTTGGCCCCACCTTCCGGGCAGAAAATTCCAATACATCAAGGCACTTGGCAGAATTCTGGATGATCGAACCCGAAATGGCCTTTTATGACTTGGACGCCAATATGGACCTGGCAGAGGATTTCATTAAGTTCGTTATCGCCTACGTTCTGGAACATTGCCAAGAGGACCTTCAATTTTTGGAAAAACGCCTTTTGGACGAAGAAAAGACTAAACCCCAGGCAGAACGCAGTGCAATGGCCTTAATGGAAAAGCTGCGCTTTGTGGTGGACCATACGTTTAAACGGGTCACCTACACGGAAGCCATTGATATCCTCAGGGCCAGCACCCCCAATAAGAAAAAGAAATTTCAATACCCTATTGACGAATGGGGTGCCGATCTGCAGAGCGAGCACGAACGATATCTGGTGGAAAAGCATTTTAAATGCCCCGTCATACTTTTTGATTATCCCGCCAAGATAAAGGCCTTCTACATGCGCCTAAACGACGATGGAAAGACCGTAAGGGCCATGGATATACTATTTCCGGGCATAGGGGAGATCGTGGGAGGATCACAAAGAGAAGAGCGCTTGGAAGTGCTTCAGCAAAAAATAGCTGCTTTGGGCATTGATGAAAAGGAGCTATGGTGGTACCTTGACCTGCGCAGGTTTGGCACCGCGGAACATAGTGGTTTTGGCCTGGGCTTTGAAAGACTCGTACTCTTTGCTACGGGCATGGGCAATATAAGAGATGTGATTCCTTTTCCCAGAACACCCCAGAATGCCGAGTTTTAAGTGTATTTGCGTACTTTTATAGACAGCGCACAACGTTATGTTAAAACAGCACTTACAATTTAAGCTTTCACAAAAACTGTCTCCCCAGCAGATCCAGTTGATGAAGCTGATCCAATTGCCCACACAGGCCTTTGAACAGCGTTTAAAACAGGAACTGGAGGAAAACCCTGCATTGGAGAGTGGTAAGGAAGAAGTGGATTCCCTTGATGACTTCAACGAGGAGTACAATGATGAGAATGACCATGAGAGCATTGCTGCAGAAGACATCAATATAGATGATTACCTTAGTGATGATGAAATTCCGGAGTACCGCACCCAAGCCAACAACTACAGTGCGGATGACGATGAGAAGAGCGTACCCTATGCTGCCGGTATTTCGTTCAACCAATATCTGCTGAACCAGCTCAATACCTTTTATTTGAGCGATGAGGAATGGAACATTGCGGAATTCTTGGTGGGCAGTATAGATGAGAGCGGTTATATAAGACGGCCCATAACCGATATTATGGATGACCTGGCCTTTACGCAAAATATCTATACCGATGAGAAGGCCATACGTAGGCTTTTGGACATTGTGCAGGAACTGGACCCCCCCGGAGTGGGCGCCACCAGTCTTGAGGAATGCCTCATCTTACAATTGCACCGGAAAGAACACAGCCCCACTACCCAACTGGCCATTGAAATATTGAAAAAATCATTTGATCAGTTCACCAAAAAACATTACAAAAAGCTGATCCAGAAACATGACATTACAGAAGAACAACTTCGTGGGGCCATTGGCGAAATAGAACGGCTGAACCCCAAACCGGGCGGATCGTACTCCGGTAACACCAGAATGATAGAGCATGTAGTGCCAGATTTCTCCATTCGTATCATTGATGGTGAGCTGGACCTTACCCTAAATGGGCGCAATGCCCCGGAACTCCATGTTTCCAGGGAATACAGTAACATGCTCAAGGGCTACAAGGCCTCTAAGGACAAATCAAAATCACAGAAGGAAACCGTCCTGTTCATCAAACAAAAACTAGATGCGGCCAAATGGTTCATTGATGCCATACGGCAGAGACAACAGACCCTATTCGTTACCATGAACGCCATCATGCACTATCAGAAAGAATATTTCCTTACAGGTGATGAGCGCAATTTAAAACCCATGATCCTTAAGGATATTGCGGATGAGATCGATATGGACGTAAGCACGGTATCCCGCGTGGCCAATAGCAAATATGTGGACACCCCCTATGGCACCAAACTGATCAAGGAATACTTTTCAGAATCCATGAAGAACGATCAAGGGGAAGACGTATCCACCAAGGAGATCAAAAAGATTCTGGAAACCGTCATTGGTGAAGAAAGTAAGAAAAAACCCTTAACGGATGATCGACTTGCCCGTATTCTAAAGGAGAAAGGCTACCCAATAGCCCGCCGTACCGTGGCTAAGTATAGGGAGCAATTGGATATACCGGTGGCGCGGTTAAGAAAACAGATTTGATGAAAGCTTTTTATAAGGCGCTCTCCTTTATCTTCCACCCTCTTTTTGTTCCCATGGCAGGAACGATTTCCTATTTTGCAGTGACCCCCAGGTACAGCCCATTGGAAGCGGAAGGTGGCAACGTCCTTCCCATTTTCATCCTAACGGTCATCATACCCATTCTCAGCTATCTCATTTTGCGAAATCTTGGGGTGGTGACCTCTATATTCATGCCCACTATGGCGGAGCGCCGTTACCCGCTTATCATCCATATCTGCCTGCTTGCCGTAATTTTGTACAAAGTGATACCCCAGAATTACATTATTGAGATCTATTTCTACTTTGTAGGGCTTTTGGCTGCTTCTCTGGCCTGTTTGCTCCTCTTACTGTTCCGTTTTAAGGTAAGCCTTCATATGGCCGGTATAGGGGCTCTATTCATGTACATCATCAACCTGAGCATACACTTTGAAAAGAATGTGATCATAGCCATTAGCATTTTTGCACTGAGCATTGGCATGGTGGCCAGTTCTAGGCTATTCTTGGGCGCGCACACCCGCACAGAACTCTTCATAGGGTTGGCCATAGGCCTACTGTCCCAGCTGTTGACCGTTAAATTTTGGTTATAAGATATAGAAAATAAGACCTACCTGCAATGGCCTGAACCCCAAAGGATCGTTATTAAGCTGCACCTCCGTACCAAAAAGATCATTCAATCCATAGTAGATATGTATGTTGAAGGTATTATAGCCCACGTTGAGGGTAAGCCCATATTGTAGATCCACAACATCTGTATTGAAGAAACTTTGTTTGACCCCAGTAGCTACGAATTTTGATCTGGCCCCTAAAACATACGCCAATTTTACCCCAGTATAGATTCGCCAGAACCGATATTCTGACAGGGTACTATTGCGCCATCTGAACTCTATGGGCATTTCCAAGAGATGCGTTTCTATCTTGCTCCGCTTTATATCCAAGTTACCATTATCCACAGCATAGGTCAAATCTGTTCCGGTTTCACGCACGAGCAGATTGGAATAGTAGGTATTAAGACCAAGACCCAAGCCTATGCCCAAGGCTTTGGTCGCTTTTTGATTTAAGGGTATATCTTTAATGATACCGGCATGGAGACCATAGGATAAGTTTCGTTGTGCTACGTTTTCTGGTTGGTTTCTAATGAAATTGTAGGTAAGACCAATGTAAAACTGATCTTCCAAATAGGCAGGACCCTCAGTTTGCCCAACGGTTTGGGCATACCCACTAGCTCCTATTGCCACCACCAAAAGGTAAACGAACCATCTCATGGGCACAAAGGTATATAAATAAAAAACGCCCCAATGATAAGGGGCGTTTTGCAAGTTTGAAAATTTATCGTACTATTCTAAGTTCCGGAAAGCATCTCCCTCATAGGTGGTATAGTTCACCTTGAGCGCGTTTACTTTACGAAGCTCTTGTTTAATATCGGATATGAGCCCCATATTGGCATTCTTATCCACTTTCAAGGCTGTGGTAAGTACATTCTGAAGTTCCTGTGCCTTTTTGGCCCGCTCCATTAATATATAGTCCCCTACCTCAGAAGGATTGGCGAACTTATCATTCAATTGAATCTTTGGCTCTGTACCGAAAACTTTCTCGTATTCCCTAGTGGGTTTACCCACGTAAATGTAGATGACCCTATCCTTTTTTTCCAGTTTTTTTACCTCACTGGCATTTGGCAAGACATTCTCCACCTTTAGTGAACTATCTTTCATCACCGTTACGGTCATAAAGAAGAACAAAAGCATAAATACAATGTCTGGCAGGGAGGCTGTGCTCACCGCAGGTACGTCACCGTCTTTTTTCTTTGCAAATTTTGACATGTTCTGTTATTTATGGTTTGTTAGTTGGTGGAAGTCTCTGCCTCAGATAGCTTTTGTGGAAAAAGGTCCTGTATGCGCTTTACTTTATCCTTAAGCTCATCCTTAACGGAAGAAGGTGTTTCTGGATTAAGATATTCCGCCTCCATGGCGGTGAAATCCTTACCGAACAAACGCTGCGCCTCCCTGTTTCTAAGGTCATTATAAGCACCCACCAACTCATTCTGTACGGTAATGTAAGTGCTGTATTTAGTTTCCCTGTCATTCTTCAAGGAAATAATAGCCTTGGAGGGGTTATCCGAAGACGACTCATCACGTGCGCCTTTGCAATAATTACAGTACTCAGGGCTACCCTGTGGTGCACCGCCATTATCCAAAAAGGCAATCGCTTTCTCTCTAAGATTCCTTAATTCTATCAACTCATCATCCGCCAGTAATTGGCCATTTTTATTGATGTTGACCTGGAAAATATTCTTCTGCTTGATCACTACATCTTGATCGGGCGGTTCAATGGGGGGTAACATTCGATCCAATCCCGCATCTGTTTCTATAGTGGTGGTCACCAAGAAAAAGATAAGCAATAAGAAAGCTATGTCCGCCATGGAACCCGCGTTTACTTCTGGTGCTCCTGCTCTTCTAGCCATTTTGTGATTATTTTATTTACCGAATAATTTCTTAACTCCAGGAACCACCATCAACAAAACGGCCGCTGCCGTTAGAATGAAGAAAACATTGAGTCCCATTCCTATGTTTTTGATCGTACCCTCGCTCGCCATTTCCTTGTAGCTTTCACCCACGTCCGTTCCGCTGGAAAGGACATAGGAAATACCAACCACCACGGCCAAGCCCACCAATACGAACAGTGTCTTTTTAAGCCCTTGTGGGTTGCTGAACAAGTTTTTTATGGTGAACAACAAGGCAGTAACCACGGCAATCCCCAAGAGAACGTACGTGATTACGAACATGAAGTTCATTGGGCCGCTTTGGGCCGCTTCTGCTGCAGGCATGTCGCTGTCCGGCAACAAGTACCACAATACGGCACTTATAAGACCAACAACGATCAATGCTATTTTTACAATTTTATGCATAACGTAATAAGGTTAAAGGTGCAACTTATTTTTTGTGGTCTACCAACATATCGATCAACGTGATCGAAGAATCTTCCATATCATTCACTATACTATCTATTTTGGCGATGATATAGTTATAGAAGATCTGTAGGATGATAGCCGTAATAAGACCAAAAACCGTTGTTAATAATGCTACCTGAATATCACCGGCGATCAAGGAGGCACTAAGGTTACCGACCGCGGAGATTTTCTGGAAGGCCGCAATCATACCGATTACCGTACCCATGAACCCTAGCATGGGCGCAATGGCTATAAACAGGGACAACCAAGATACATTTTTCTCCAACTGGCCCATTTGAACGCCGCCGTAGGCCACAACTGCCTTTTCAGCGGACTCAATGCTTTCACCGGCCCTGTCCAAACCTTGGTAGTAAATAGAGGCCACTGGTCCTTTTGTGTTCCTGCATACTTCTTTGGCCGCTTCAACGCCACCAGAGGCCAATGCATCCTCAACCTGTTGCTTCAATTTGCCCGTATTGGTACTGGCCATGTTCAAATAGATAATTCTTTCAATGGCCACGGCCAATCCTAGTATCAAACATAAAAGTACAATGCCCATAAAGCCAGCGCCACCTTGTATGAACTGCTCCTTTAACACTTGGGTAAATCCTTTATCCGCTTCAGCGGGCGCATCTTGAACCAACAAGGCCACCGCCGCCACTTTTGCACTTACCATATTTGTACCTGCTACAAATGCCCCAGCAACAGCTAGGCTTGGGAATAATTTTTTCATTTTTTTCAAACTTAAATTAGTTAGTTAATAGGGTTAAAGATAAAAAAAAAACAATACAAAAAAAGTAAAACTTCTTAGCAGAGAGGAAGGGATTCGAACCCTCGATACCCTTTTGGGGTATACACACTTTCCAGGCGTGCGCCTTCGACCACTCGGCCACCTCTCTAGTTTGTCCTTTTTAGGGTTGGCCAAATAACGAAAAAAATATTAGTTAGGAAAATTAAAGCCGTTAATTTTGGCGCATTTCTCCACGTAGACTTGTCTCAAAAACCGTCCTAAAGTGCTTTTCGGATACTGCCGCCCCCAACATGTACATGGCCTTTGTGATAGCGGCCTCTGTGGTAATATCCTTTCCGCTAATAAGTTGCAGCTTTTTAAGGTGGGTACTGGTCTCGTATTGCCCCATGGCCACACTGCCCCCGGAACATTGAGTGACATTTATTATATGTATGCCACCTGCTATGGCTTTTTGCAGCTCCTGTAGAAACCAATCTGCTGTTGGAGCGTTCCCAGAGCCATAGGTTTCCAACACCACGGCCTTAAGGCCTTCTATTCCCAACACCCCCTGCAACACCCGTTTATTGATACCGGGAAACAGTTTTAAGACCACCACGTTGGTATCCATCTTCTTATGCACCACTAGTTTTTTCCCTTTTTTGGGTTGCCAAAAAAACTGGTCGAATGTTTTGAGATGAACCCCAGATTCAATCAAATGGGGATAATTCAAAGAAGCGAAAGCCTGAAAATGATCGGCATTGATCTTTGTGGTACGATTGCCCCTGTACAATTTATACTCAAAATAGAGGCCCACTTCCTGCACAACCGGTCGGTTATTTTTCCGGAGGGCGGCAATCTGTACGGATGTGATCAGATTTTCCTTGGCATCCGTTCTAAGATCACCAATGGGCAACTGCGATCCGGTCAAAATGACCGGCTTGGCCAGGTTCTCCAAAAGAAATCCAAGGGCCGAAGCCGTATAGCTCATGGTATCGCTCCCATGCAGTACAACGAAACCATCATAGGCGTCATAATGCGTTTCTATCATTTGAGCAATGTGAATATAATGACTGGGATCCATATTGGAGGAATCCAAGGGCTGGCTGAGGGAGAGCGCATCTATGGTACACTCCAGCTGGTTGAGCTCGGGTATGTTGCCGAGCAGTTCCTTAAAGTCAACAGCTTTCAGGGCATTGGTTTCATAATCCTTTACCATGCCTATGGTACCACCCGTATAGATCAATAATATTTGCGTCTCCTTTGTTCCCAACCCTTTTTATTTATGGTACTTAAACCCCAAAAACCCTTATTGCATTGGCCGTGGTCACGGCGCCCACCTCTTGTGGTGTGCTCTTATAGATCATGGCCAGTTTTTCCACCACATGGATAATGTATGCGCTTTCATTACGCTTGCCCCTGTAGGGCACGGGCGCTAGGTAAGGGGCATCCGTTTCCAGCACAAGGTGTTCCATATCAATTTGATCCAGAAATTGGTCGATCTTACCATTTTTAAAGGTGACCACTCCCCCAATACCCAACTTCATACCAAGACCAATGGCCCTATGTGCTTGTGCCAAGGTTCCGGTAAAGCAATGAAAAATACCATATACCCCTTTCCCTTTAAATTCCTCCAGAATTTCAAAAATGGGATCAAAGGCATCCCTGCAATGAATGACGATGGGCAGTTTATGTTGGAGGGCCAACCGGATTTGATATCGGAAAGCGTCCTGTTGTTGTTCTTGATAAGTGGTATCCCAATAGAGGTCCATGCCAATTTCGCCTACGGCATAATAAGTATGTTTTGACAACTGTTCCTCCACATGCGCCAACTCTTCCCTATAATTCTCCTTTACGTGGGTGGGGTGCAGTCCGCTCATTAAAAAGACCCGGTCTGGGTAGGCCATCGCCAAATTCAACATGGCTTGGGTGTAGGTGGAATCTATGGCGGGAACAAAAAAACGATCTACCCCGGCACTTATGGCCCGTTGTATCATTTCGTCCTGTTCCCCATCAAAAGCCTCACTGTACAAATGGGCATGTGTATCCGTAATCAACATACCGCAAAAATAGGTTTATCTTTACAAAAAAAGAGGAATGCTGTCTTTGAAAAGGTATTTAAAGCGCAAAGGGTACATCTCCATACCCCTTTTGCTTACGGCCACCAACCATTTTGAGGTCAATGCCAAGATCAACGGGGTAAGCGGCCGTTTTATTCTGGATACGGGGGCTTCCAATACCTGTATAGGTCTGGATCGGATAGCACATTTTGAATTGAAGACCAAAGATTCAAAAATAAAGGCCGCCGGTGCTGGGGCCACGGACATGGAGACGTTGCTCTCCAAAAAAAATGAGGTCACCATGGGCACATGGTCTACCAAAAAACAAAAAATAGTGCTCTTTGACCTCATGCACGTGAACCAGGCCTTGACCAGCCACAACGCACTTCCGGTGGATGGAATCATTGGCGCCGATATCCTTAAAAAGAGCAAGGCCATCATAGACTATAACAAAAAAAGGGTATACCTGAAAGCGTCTAAGGGGGCATAAAAAAACCGTGGACTAAGCCACGGTCTATCCTTTTAAACAAGAAGAGCAGCCTTTTATAACTCCAGCGCGCGCTTTACATTATTATCCATCAATAATTCCTCGGGGCTTTCCAGTGCTTCTTTTACCGCTACCAAAAAGCCAACCGATTCCTTACCGTCTATGATTCTATGATCATAGGAAAGTGCCACGTACATGATCGGGGCTATGGCAATGGCACCATCTCTTGCGATGGGCCTTTCCACAATGTTGTGCATCCCCAAAATAGCACTTTGCGGCGGATTGATGATCGGGGTGCTCAGCATGGAGCCGAATACCCCCCCGTTGGTTATGGTAAAGGTACCACCCGTCATTTCATCTACGGTGATCTCCCCTTCCCTAGCGCGCAAGGCCAATCTTTTTACTTCGGCTTCAATGCCTCTAAAAGTAAGGTTCTCCGCATTTCGTATCACAGGCACCATGAGTCCTTTTGGTCCGGAGACGGCAATACTGATATCACAAAAATCATACGATATCATTTCTTTACCGTCTATCATGGAGTTGACCGAAGGGTAGAGCTCCAAGGCGCGTACCACGGCCTTTGTAAAAAAGGACATGAAGCCCAGACCCACCCCGTGCCTTTCCTTGAAGGTCTCTTTGTATTCCTTTCTAAGCTCAAAGATGGGCGTCATGTCCACCTCATTAAAAGTGGTGAGCATGGCGGTTTCGTTCTTGGCCGAGACCAACCGTTCCGCCACCTTTCTGCGGAGCATGGACAGTTTGGACCTGGTTTCCCCGCGGCTGCCCCCCGTAGGAGTACCCATGGAGGGTGCGGCCTTTACAGCGTCGTCTTTCGTAATACGACCATCCCTACCCGTGCCTTGTACCTCTGAGGCGGCAATTCCTTTTTCCTCCAATATCTTTTTTGCGGCAGGGGAAGCTGCTCCAGAAGCATACGTCTCCTTGGCCTGAGGCGGCTGTGGGGCCTTTTTGTGCTCCGTCTTCTTTTCTTGGTCCTGTTGCTTGGAAATATCCTTTTCCGCATCGCTGCCGGACCCCTCATCACCTCCTGTGGAAATGTCTGCCGCTTTGCTGGCACCGTCCGGTTTCTCGGCGCTGGTATCTATAAGACAGACCACCGCACCTACTTCAACGGCATCACCCACTTCCGCCTTTAAGGTAATGGTACCGCTTGCCTCTGCTGGTAACTCCAGCGTGGCCTTATCAGAGTCCACCTCTGCAATGGCCTGGTCCTTTTCCACGTAATCACCATCGGACACCAACCACTCTGCAATTTCTACTTCGGTAATGGACTCGCCCGGTGACGGTACTTTCATTTCTAGAATCATAGGGTAATGACTTTATTGAATTATGTTATTTTTTATCTTCTTCCTTGGGTTTGGTCATGTTGTCCTTCGTTTTATCAAAGACATAGTCAATGACCTGTTGGTGCCTCATTTTAGATCGGACGGCACTGCCCGCTGCCGGGGCCGCATAAAAACGCCTCGAGGCCACCCTGAATTTGTGGGAGGGCCCGTAGTGCATCATTAAATGGCTCCATGCACCCATATTTCTCGGCTCCTCCTGTGCCCAAACAATATCATCTGCGTTCTTGTATTTTTTGATGAGGTCGTCCATTTGCTTTTCCGGTAAGGGGAAAAGTTGTTCCACACGCACCAAAGCCACATCTTCCCTGTTCAGCTCTTCCTTTACGGATAAGAGGTCATAGTAGAATTTGCCCGTGCAAAAAACGAGGCTTTTCACTTTCTTAACGTCGGCCAAATCATCATCCAACACTTCCTTAAAGGCACCATTGGCCAATTCTGCCACGGTAGAAACAGCTTTGGGGTGTCTCAAAAGGCTCTTTGGGGTAAAGATGATCAAAGGTTTTCTGAAGTTCACCTTCATCTGCCTTCTCAAGATATGGAACATTTGGGCCGGGGTGGTCACGTCTGCCACGTACATATTGTCCCTTGCACACAACTGCAGGTAGCGCTCCATACGGGCCGATGAGTGCTCTGCGCCCTGCCCTTCATATCCATGTGGCAATAGCATGACCAAACCATTCTGTAATTTCCATTTATCTTCCGCGGCAGAAATGTACTGATCGATCATGATCTGTGCACCGTTGCTGAAATCCCCAAATTGGGCTTCCCAAATGGTGAGTGTATTGGGGCTGGCCATGGCGTAACCATAATCAAAACCAACCACCCCATATTCCGACAACAGTGAATTGTATATCTGAAATTTTCCTTGGTCCTTGGAAATCTCGTTCAACAACAAGACCTCTTCCTCACTCTCTTCTACCTTCATTACAGCATGCCTGTGTGAAAAAGTGCCCCTTTCCACATCTTGGCCGCTCATACGCACTCCAAAACCTTCATCCAAAAGACTTCCATACGCCAGTAGTTCTCCCATGGCCCAGTCCAAGCGATCGGTCTCAAAATACATTTTATGACGGTCTTTCACCAGTTTTTCCACTTTTCGCAAAAACTTCTTGCCCTTGGGCAATTCCGTAATGACCGCTGCAATTTCGTTGAGCCTTTCTTTTTTGAAGGAGGTATCCACCGGTTCCATCATCTCCCACTCCCGTACATTTTCAAAACCCTTCCAGTCCTCTGCCATGAACGGGGTAATGACCGTTTTGTCCTCTTTACGGGAATCTTCCAGTTTTTCCTCCAGAGAGGCCTTGTACTGGTCTTCCAGTTGTTTTACGTAATGCTCATCTATGATGCCTTCTTCTATTAATCGCTTGGCGTAAATATCCCTTGGGTTGGGATGCTTTGCAATGGCTTTATAAAGCTTGGGCTGGGTGAAACGGGGCTCATCCCCCTCGTTATGCCCATATTTTCGATATCCCAACAAGTCTATGAACACATCCCTTGAAAATTGCATTCTATATTCCAAGGCAAAAAGGGAGGCATGCACTACGGCCTCGGCATCGTCTGCGTTTACATGAAGTACCGGGCTTAAGGTCACCTTGCCCACATCAGTACAATAGGTTGAGGAACGGGCATCCAAATAATTGGTCGTAAAGCCAATTTGGTTATTGACCACAATGTGAATGGTACCTCCGGTACGGTAGCCGTCCAGTTGAGCCATCTGTACCACTTCATAGACCAGGCCTTGACCGGCAATGGCCGCGTCTCCATGTACGATGATGGGAAGGACCTTTGAAAAATCGTCCGCATACTTTGCGTCTTGTTTGGCCCTGGCAATCCCCGCCACAACGGCACCTACGGTTTCCAAATGCGAAGGGTTGGGGGCAATGTTCATAACGATTTTATTGCCATTGTCTGACATGCGGTCCGAGGTCCATCCCAAATGGTATTTAACATCGCCATCAAAGATTTCCTGCTCATAGTCTTTACCATCAAACTCACTGAAGATGTCCTTGGCCGATTTTCCGAAAATATTGGTGAGCACATTCAAACGGCCTCTGTGGGCCATGCCCATGACAAATTGCTTCACCCCCATTTCAGCGGCATGCTCCACTATGGCATCCAAACCGGGGATGAGGGACTCATTGCCCTCAAGTGAAAACCGTTTTTGCCCTACATACTTGGTATGCAAAAAACCTTCAAAAGAGATGGCTTGGTTGAGCTTCTTTAAAATATGTTTTTTCCTGTCCGCATTAAAATTGGGATGGTTGTCATTGCCATTGATCCAGTTCTGTATCCATTTGATACGTTCCGGTTTTCTAATGTACATGTACTCTACCCCAATGGCATCACAATAGATACTGGTAAGGTGCCTAATGATCTCCCGCAACGGACTTGGGCCAATACCAATGATATCACCGGCGTTGAAAACCGTATCCATGTCCGAGGGCTCAAGGCCAAAGTTCTCTATTTCTAGGGTGGGGATGTACTTTCTGCGCTCCCTTACCGGGTTTGTCTTTGTAAAAAGGTGCCCCCTACTTCTATAGCCATCTATTAAACGAATGACCTGAAACTCTTTCTGGAGGGACTCCGGCATTTCTATCTGATTGCCATTGATCATGGAGACCACCCGGTCATCCGCGCCCATAACGAGCTCATCCGCGGCACTTTCCATACCAAAATCAAAACCTTGAAAAAAAGCACGCCAGCTGGGTTCAACACTATCTGGATGGGTCAAATACTTGTCATACATGTCTGAAAAGAAGGACGTATGCGCTGTATTTAAGAAGGAATATTTATCCATGAATGACTTTCTGTATCTTTAGAATAAATTTGGACAAAAATACAACATTTACCATATTTGAAAGAACCCTTGTGGTTAATATTCAAAAAATTGAACGTTTCAAACAAAAACCCTGAACATGTGTGTTAAAAAATGTACGATCTCCCTTTTTATGCTCTTCTGCCTAACCGGCATGCATGCCCAGAATACCTTGGGAAAATCAGATTTTTGGAGAAGAGTGCGCTTTGGTGGCGGCCTAGGTTTGGGGTTTACCAATGGTGGGTTCAACGGCTCCATCTCGCCCAGTGCCATCTACGAGTTCAATTCACAGTTTGCTGCCGGTACCAGCCTAAACCTCAGCTATGCCAAATTCAATGACGACCAGTTTTTGGCCTATGGGGGCAGTGTGCTTGGGCTGTTCAACCCCATTCCCCAGCTACAGCTTTCGGCGGAATTTGAACAATTGCGCATTAACCGTACGTTAGACGCTGTTCCCAACCCCATTGAAGATGACTATTGGCTGCCCGCCTTGTTTGTTGGGGCGGGTTACCGCACCAACAATGTCACCTTTGGTTTGCGGTATGATGTGCTCTACGATGAAAACAGAAGCATCTATGCCAATAACATTATGCCATTTGTGCGTTTCTTCTTTTAGAAGAGTTTCTCAATTGTAGCGTGCTTTTAGCATCACTTTCTGAAATTCCCTCTTTAGAATCAAAAAGGTGACGGCTTCCGCTACAAAACCTTCCCGTTCATTTGGTAGTTGGGCAAGTTCCCTCTCTGATAAATCTATAATGTACATAACGCTCAAATAGGTATCATACTGCTCGGAATAAAGGTGCCCTATTTTCTTTTGTACCGCATTCTTCACCTCTTCACCACCCATGTCTTTGGAAATGTGCAATACCGCTCCGGCCCTGCTAAAATCCTTTAACACCTGGGCCACCAATTGCTCAAAGAGCCTTTCCTTTTTTGAAAGGTCCAAGAGCTGCTTACTAGTTTGTACCGGGTTGTGGTCCATACGTGGTCATTGGGAATTCAGAGTCAAATGGACATGCCCAAAAGGCATTTCCTTCTTCTAAAGATACCCTTAAGTTCGTGTTATTCCAAGATATCCTTTACGACCAAGGCCTTTACCCCTGCCCACCGAAAAATGGACTTCGGTCAGTTCTTGTAGACGGTCCCGTTTTTCATTACAAAGGTCACTTTTTCCAAGGTTCGTACGTTTTTGACAGGGTTTTCATCCACCGCCACGATATCCGCGAAATACCCTTCCCTCAATGCCCCTAGCGCGTTTTCCATGCCCAAGAGTTTGGCATTGGTGGTCATGGCAGATTGGAGTGCCGCCACCACCGGCATCCCGGCTTCGTGCATGAACGTAAATTCCCTGCCGTTCTCGCCATGTGGGGAAACCCCAGCATCCGTACCAAAAGCAATGGGCACGCCCTTTTCATAGGCCTTTTTGAAATTACGTTCGCTTATGGGGCCGATCTCACGGGCCTTCTGTGCCACTACGGAAGGTAGAAAACCGGGGATATCCGCCATGGCCGCCGCGGCCTTGCCCGCAGAGATGGTAGGCACCAGGAAGGTGTTGTGCTCTATCATAAGGTCCATGGTGGGTTCCTCCATCAAGGTGCCGTGTTCAATGGTATTTATACCCGCCAGAATGGCCCTCCGCATGCCCTCATCACCGTGGGCGTGGGCGGCCGTCAACATTCCATAATCCTTTGCCGTAGCCACGATGGCCTTGAGCTCTTCAGTGGTAAATTGCGGATTTTGACCGTTCTTGGCCACGCTCATGACCCCTCCCGTGGCCGTCACTTTAATGACATCGGCGCCATCCTTGTACCGCTGGCGTACCGCCTTTTTGGCATCTTCAGGCGAGTTCACCACCCCTTCTTTGGGTCCGGGATCCCCCATGGCATCCCACCGTACACCATTGGTGGGGTCCGCATGGCCGCCCGTGGTGGCAATGGCCTTGCCCGCCGTAAAGATCCGTGGACCAACAACGAGCCCTTTGTCCACCGCCTTACGCAGCGCAATGTTCACCCCACTGCCCCCAAGATCACGAACCGTTGTAAATCCGGCCATCAAAGTCCTTTTGGCATATATGGTGGACTCAAAAGCGACATCCACATCATTTTGGGTAAAACGCTCCAAGTACCGCGAAGGGCTGGATTCACTTTCAATATGTACGTGCAGGTCTATAAAACCGGGAAGTACCGTTTTCTGACGTAGATCGATCACGGAATCCTTCGCACTTCCGGCACTAAAACCAGAAAGTACCTTGGTGATCTTATTACCAGACACCACTAGGGTGCGTTCTTGGAGGAACTTCCCTGAACCCGCATCAAAAATCTCCCCACATTGAAGGTATAGGTCCTGTGCCGTGGCCAGGAAGACGGAACAAAAGAAGAACAAAAAGGAGAACAAAAGTTGGATTGGTTGGTGGTTTCTTGGTTTCATAGGCCTTGGATAAAATTAAAAGAGGAGGAAATATACACTATTTCCTCCTTATATTAAGGTTTGCATGGTTTGAAATCAGGCCCTGATCTTTTGTTCCCATTTCCAGGCAGAGGCCATGGCCTCGTCCAAGGTGGCTTCCGCCTTCCATCCCAGCTCCTTATTGGCCTTGGTCGTATCGGCATAGGCCGAAGTGATGTCGCCGGGCCTGCGATCTACAATGGTATAGTTCAGTTTTTTGCCGGACACCCGTTCAAAGCTCTGAATGGCCTCCAGAACGGAACTCCCCTTTCCAGTGCCCACGTTGAATACCTCATAATTGGCCTTATTCCTATTGCCCAATAATCGCTCTAAAGCCACTACATGGGCCTTGGCCAAATCCACTACATAAATATAGTCCCGGATACAGGTGCCATCTGGCGTGGGATAATCGTCCCCAAAAACGGACAGCTCCTTTCTGAGCCCCATGCCCGTTTGTGTAATGAAGGGCACCAAATTCTGTGGCACGCCCACGGGCAGCTCCCCAATCTCCGCGCTGGGATGGGCCCCCATTGGGTTGAAATAGCGCAGGGCTATGGCGTTCAATGCCGGGGTCACTTTACAGGTATCCCTAATGATCTCCTCCCCGATCTGTTTGGTATTACCGTAAGGGGATTCGGCGGGTTTAACCGGTGCGTCTTCCGTAATGGGCATTTCGTCCGCTT
>CAKZLG010000091.1 GCA_937125035.1 uncultured Maribacter sp.
ACATGATGGTCTTGACGCGTTCCTCGTCCTGCTTTATTACTTTCCAAGGTTCTTCATCGGCCAGGTATTTGTTGCCCAAACGTGCCAGGTTCATCAATTCTTGGCCCGCTTCCCTAAAGCGATACCGTTCAATGGAATTTGAAATAGTTTCAGGAAACTGCTTTAACGCTGTCAATGTCTCGTTATCAACATTCGTAAAAGTGGACGGTACCGGTACCACGCCACCATAATATTTGTTGGTCAAAACGACCACCCTGTTGATAAAGTTGCCAAAAATGGCAACGAGTTCGTTGTTGTTCCTGGCCTGAAAGTCCTTCCAGGTAAAGTCATTGTCCTTGGTCTCCGGGGCATTGGCCGTCAACGTATAGCGCAGGGCATCCTGCATGTCAGGGAAATCCACCAAGTATTCATGCAGCCAAACGGCCCAGTTTTTGGAAGTGGAAAGCTTGTTTCCTTCCAAATTCAGGAATTCATTGGCCGGCACATTTTCCGGCAGAATAAAGTCGCCATGTGATTTTAAGATGGATGGAAAGATAATGCAATGGAAAACGATGTTGTCCTTACCAATAAAATGTACCAATTTGGTTTCTTTATCCTTCCAGTAGGGTTCCCAGGCCTTGCCCTCACGGGCGGCCCATTCCTTAGTGGAGGAAATATAGCCAATGGGGGCATCAAACCAAACGTAGAGTACTTTGCCCTCCCCGCCCTCCACGGGCACGGGAATGCCCCAATCCAAATCGCGCGTTACGGCCCTAGGTTCCAGGCCGCCATCGATCCATGATTTGCATTGTCCGTATACATTGGGCTTCCAATCATTTTTGTGTCCTTCCAAAATCCACTCCCTAAGAAAGCCTTCGTACCGGTCTAAGGGCAGGAACCAGTGTGTGGTCTCTTTGGTGACGGGTACCGTGCCGCTCAAGGTGGATTTTGGGTTGATGAGGTCCGTGGCGTTCAAAGAGGAACCGCAGTGTTCACATTGGTCCCCATAGGCCTCCGTATGGCCACATTTGGGACAGGTACCGGTAACGAAGCGATCGGCGAGGAATTGATCGGCCTCGGCATCATAGAGCTGGGCCGTGGTCTCTTCAATAAAATCGCCTTGTTCGTATAGTTTTTTGAAGAAATCGGAAGCGGTCGTATGGTGCACAGCGGCCGAGGTCCTGGAATAATTGTCAAATGATATACCAAAGGCCTCAAAGGAGGTCTTGATCATGGCGTGGTACTTGTCAATGACCTCTTTGGGGGTTATGCCCTCTTTCTTTGCTTTCATGGAAATGGCTACCCCGTGCTCATCGCTCCCACAGACAAACAGCACGTCCTTGCCCAAGCCCCTTAAGTATCTTGCATAGATGTCCGCGGGCACATATACCCCGGCCAAATGGCCAATGTGTATGGGGCCGTTGGTGTACGGCAAGGCTGCGGTCAAGGTATACCGGGCTATCGGTTCAGGGGTGTCAGTTACTGCCATTTTCCTTTATTTGGCCACAAAAATAACCATTTTACCCCCTTGAACGTGGTACAAAAACAAAAACCTTCAGGGTACCATGGTGGTACGCCCGAAGGTTAAGTTACATAGTGGGGTTTCTTTTTATGCGACCATGACGGACTTGCTCATTTTTTGGTTCTGCACATTGATACGGTAGATGTATTTACCGCTGGACAGATGTTCCGGGATGCGTTCCCGTATGTTGATCTCGGTACTGCCCTCCAACATCATCTCGTTGAACACGGTGCCTACCCGTTGCCCCAAAATATTGAACAACTGTATGTCCACATGGGCGGAAAAGGGCATCTCCAAATAGATATGCGGGGTGCTATCTGTGGGATAATAGGGTTTGTGCACAATGGCATTAAGGAGGTTGGGGTCTTGTACGGGATCCGTTGCGTCTGGATCGCTAGGGGGTGTGGGTGGAGTTACCGGCCCGTCATTGTACACAATCTCAGGAAAATCCACTCCGCTGCAATTAAAGCCCAGATTCACGGGGCTGTAGGAGTGGTTCAGCAAATGTTGTTCCACCAAGGGGATGTCCACACAGAGCCATTCCGCCAATACGGTGGCGTAGAGGTTCCTAAAGTCCATGGTGTACTCCAGATTGCCACGGCCATCCGGATCCTCGAGCGTGGGGTGGTCCCCCACAAAGGCACTGCCGTTGAGGCCAGATCCAAAGAACAGGGTAGGGGCGGCCTTACCGTGATCGGTACCATTGGAACCGTTTTCAAAAATACGGCGGCCAAATTCAGAGAAGGTCATGCTCAGGACCTTGTTATCCTGCTCCGTAAAGGCCAAATCCTCATAGAAATTGTTCACGGCCACGGATAGGTTGGTCATAAGACGTTCGTGGGCCAAGGGCTGGTTGCCGTGGGTGTCAAAACCGCCCATGGAGATCATATAGACCTTGGTGCCCAAGTTGCCTTTTATGAGACGGGCCAAAAGAGCCAATTGCCGGGCAAACCCGTTATCTTGGTATTCCACTTGGTTCTGTCCTCGTTCGTATGCCTGGTGGATCAGCCCCGAATATTCATACGTGGTGTTGGCCACGCCCCTAAGGAACTTCAATTGATCGCCGTACATGCAATCATTGAAAAGGGTATCTTCCAGACCATAGACTACACCAGACTCTGCAATTTCCTCCAATTGGTTCACGTTAGAGGTCACAAAGGCATAGTTGGTCTCCTCCCCTTGAAATACCAAGTTCCCAAACTGTCCGATCTGTATGGCCGCAGGAGCCGCAGGAGGATTGATCAGGTAATCTGGATAAATATTTTCAAAATGCCGTCCCATCCAGCCCGTATTGAGGCCGCTGAAGCCTGTGGTGGTCAGATCGGTATTGGCAAATATATCCGAACCCGTAAAGTGGGAAAGGCTTTGGTTCTGATAGCCCACCCCGTGTACGGCCTTGAACTGGCCATTGCCCCAAAGCGGTTCCAGTGCGCTCATGTAAGAAGGCACTCCAAACTCGTCCGTTAATTTCAATACCTTACTTTCGGGGATATAAATATTGGGCCGTGCATTGGCATAAGCGTCATATTGCTCAATGGGTATGACGGTACTTAGACCATCGTTTCCGCCGGAAAGCCGAATAAGGATGAGGATGTTGTCCGTTTCCGCGGCCGCAATGCCAGCCGAAAGCCCGGAAGGGGCAGAGGCGGTCAGCATATTGGCGCCAAGCATCATGGAGCCCGATCCGGCAATGCCCAGGGCCTGCAGGAAAGAGCGTCTGCTCCAAATTTTGTGTTCGTCGTCATGGCCATCATGTTGAAGGCCTTTATAAGGGGTATGGTGGGTATCGCACATAACAGTAGGTCTTATTTTAGTTGAAATTCTGGTTGTCTGGCCAAATATTGAAGCAGCAGGTATACTTGGAAAGGGGCATCTTGAAGCATCATATTCCAACCTCCCGTTTCATAGATATTATTATCTTCGTAGGGTTCCCTAAAAATAGTTATTGCCTTGTCATAATCCGGCTCGGTCAAAAGACCTTTTGGAAGTATATAATCTATTATCAATCTAGCAATCGTACCAGGGTCGTTACTAGTTAAGCCAAGGTCGCCGGCAATGGCAACACCCAAGGTTCTAAATTGTTCGGCATCGGCTTG
>CAKZLG010000092.1 GCA_937125035.1 uncultured Maribacter sp.
ACTGCACAATGCCATTTCCCGCTTACGGTACAACAGTATGTACGTGCCCAAGATCATGAAGCGTATCGCGGAAAGTGCGCCCGCAGGTGCGGACCTGACCAGTTGGCGTTATAAATAAAGGACAATGAACAGTACCAATAAAGTTGCTTGGTTCGTCTTTGGCTTCTTGGCCATAGGTGTGGGCCTATACCCTCTGATCTATATATTTTCTGCCGATCACGTAGGCATTCAATTGTCCAAATCGGCCGCCTTGTTGGCCAATGTGGCATGGAACCTGGGCTTTTATGGCCATATCCTTTTTGGGGGGCTTGCATTGATGGTGGGCTGGGTGCAGTTCAGCAAACGTTTTAGGGAGGCCAATTTTAAGCGGCACCGTACCATTGGTGGCATATATGTGGCCGCAGCGGTAGTGAGCGGCGGGTGCGGCTTGGGCATAGCGCTGTTTGCCACTGGGGGTATCGTGGCCCAGTTGGGCTTTCTTACCTTAGCGGTCGTGTGGCTCTACTTTACTTTGAACGCTTTTTGGGCGATCAAAAAACGTGATTTGGATATGCACCGCGTCTATATGATCTATAGCTATGCCGCTTGTTTTGGGGCGGTTACCCTGCGCATCTGGTTGCCCTTGCTCACCTTGGCTTTCGGGGCCTTTTTGCCAGCGTATAGGGTGGTGGCCTGGTTGGCTTGGGTACCTAATATCATATTTGCGTACATTTGGGTAAGGCGCAAAGGCCTGAACATTGGTTGAAGCCATATCGCCAACAACAGTCCAGGCTTTTCTATTATGATGATAACATGATGCTCTTTTCAACTCAACCAGGATTAAGTTCCTTTTCATTTAGTATCCTTTTCACCCTGGCCATTGCCATAGGCTGCAGACAAGGGCCTCAAAAACAAAACCTGGAAGAACCCCAAATGGCGGGCAACCCTATTTTTGAAGGATGGTACGCCGACCCGGAGGGGGCCGTGTTTGACCAAGGGTTCTGGGTATACCCCACCTATTCAGATGATTTTGAAAAGCAGCTCCATTTGGATGCCTTTTCATCAAAGGATCTCATTCATTGGACCAAGCACCAACGTATTTTGGACACCACCAAGATAAAATGGTTACGGCAGGCACTTTGGGCCCCATCGATCATAAAAAAAGAAACTGAATATTATCTATTTTTTGGGGCCAATGATATACAAAGGCCGGGGCGTTCCTCCTATGATCCCAAGAACGACATTAACCACTATGGTGGCATAGGGGTAGCCGTGGGGGCAACTCCTGCCGGTCCGTTCAAGGATTACTTGGGCAAGCCGTTAATATCCGATTTTTACAATGATGCCCAGCCCATAGATCAATTTGTTTTTGAGGATGTGGATGGTACCTTCTATTTTTTTTACGGCGGATGGGGCCATTGCAACCTGGGCGTGCTCAATGATGATTTTACGGGATTCGTACCTTGGGAAGATGGGCAATTGTTCCAAGAGATCACGCCAGAGGGCTACGTGGAAGGACCCTTCATGTTCCTGAGGAACAACATCTATTATTTCATGTGGTCTGAAGGCAATTGGACGGATGGTAGCTATAGGGTAGTCTATGCCACGGCGAAAAAGGCCACGGGGCCCTATAAAAGGATGGGGACCGTATTGGAGTCGGACAATGAAATAGCCACTGGGGCGGGGCACCATTCGGTAATCAACGTGCCGGGCACGGATAACTGGATCATGGTCTACCATCGTAGGCCCATACCCAATAAGGACAGGGACCATAGGGTAACCTGTATGGACAAAATGGAGTTCAATGCAGACGGTACCATCAAACCCATCATGATGACCCGTGAAGGTGTGGAAGGGGTAACCTTTCCAGATATGGACATAAAATAAAACCGCTTAATACCTAATAATTATGCAATACAGAAGATTCGGAAAAACCAATTGGCAAGTGAGCGAAGTGGGCTATGGTATGTGGGGCATGGCCGGGTGGACGGCCTCGGACGATGCCCAATCTGCCCAATCCTTGGATTTGGCCGTGGAAAAGGGCGTTAATTTCTTTGACACCGCTTGGGGTTATGGTGAAGGGCATAGTGAGGAGCTTTTAGGGGCACTGATAAAAAGGCACTCCAATACCAAAATTTACACGGCCAGTAAGATTCCGCCCAAAAATTTTCAATGGCCGGCCAAACCGGAATACGCCTTTGAGGATTCCTATCCGGTGGCCCATATCATGGAATACACGCATAAGACCTTAAAGAACTTGAACCTAGAGCAGATAGATTTGATGCAGTTCCATACTTGGGATGATGGGTGGAGCGATCGCGAAGAATGGCAGCGCGCTGTTGAGGACCTGAAGGCTTCTGGAAAAGTCGCCGCCATGGGCATCAGCATGAACCGGTGGGAACCTGAAAACGGTATAGAGGCGCTAAAAATGGGCGTTTTTGATGCAGTGCAGGTCATTTACAATATTTTTGACCAAGCCCCTGAGGACGTCCTTTTTCCATTGTGCAAGGATCTGGACATCGCCATAATCGCCCGTGTACCCTTTGATGAAGGCACCCTTACGGGCAACATTACCAAGGAGACCGTTTTTCCAAAAGACGATTGGCGCAGTACCTATTTCGTTCCCGAAAATCTTACGTCTTCCGTAGCACACGCAGATGCGCTCCGGCCTTTGGTGCCAGAGGGGATGACCATGGCAGAAATGGCCCTGCGCTTTATTTTGATGAACCAAGATGTAGGCACGGTCATTCCCGGAATGCGGAAACAACGCAACGTGCTGGCCAATACGGCCACGAGTGGAAAGGCGCCCTTGCCGGCCGAGTTGTATGAAGAACTACGGAAACACCGGTGGGACAGGGTACCCACCTCATGGTCCCAATAAAAGATATGGGTTTTTATTTTGCGAAAAGTTGCCCCATGTCCTTAAAGGCCTTAAACTCCAAGGCGTTGCCCGCTGGGTCCAAGAAAAACATGGTGGCCTGCTCACCAACTTGTCCCTTGAAACGGATATAGGGCTCAATGACAAACTGCACTCCTTTTCCCTTGAGTTCCTCAGAAAAGGCCTCAAAAGTGTCCCAGGGCAAGACCACTCCATAATGGGGAACAGGTACGTCATGGCCATCCACAGGGTTGTGGTGCAGTTCCTCCGTGGTCGCTTTTGGCTTGTAATGGATCACCAGTTGGTGGCCAAACAGGTTGAAATCCACCCAATGATCGCTGCTTCGGCCTTCCTCACAATTGAGGATATCTCTGTAGAAAGTTCTGCATTCCGCCAAGTTGTGCACGGGAATGGCAATGTGAAAGGGACTAACGTCTGGCATGGGCATCAAGGTTTTGAATAATCATCAAACTTAAACAATAATTGGCATTTTTCAGCGGCCGTACCATATTTCAATCTTTTAAAAAGTCAAGTATTTTTTCGTTGACCTGATCTTGGTGCATGCTGTGCCCAAACCCTTCCGTGGTCACCAAGAGGCTTCCTTCCCAATGCCGCTGTACATCCACGGAAGCGTGATAAGGGGCAATGGGATCATAGCGGTCATGGAAGAGGAGGCCTTTTTTTGTGTTGCCCTTCACAAAGGCGCGACTAGAAAATTCCCGAATGTAGAAACCGAACCGTTGTTTCACATAATGGTCGATCGTACGCATTACTAGCTTATTGAAACCAAGTAATTGTTGGTAGTGCATCATGATTTCGTGAAACTCAGAAGGGGATCCAATCGTCACCATTTTCTCAAGATGTGCATTGGGGCTTTTGTATTCATTGTACAGCAGGGTCATGCCCCCCACGCTATGCCCAACCGTGTGCTTGGGTTGGTAGCGTTGCATCAAGGCCTGCACCACGGCTGCGTAAAGGGGTACGTAAAGTAAGGTGCCTGAGGAATGGCCATGGGCGGGCGCATCAAAGGCCAATATGTGGAAATCAGCGGCCTGTAATTTTTCAATGAGCTTGTGCCAGCGCCAACTATTGCTCTCCCAGCCGTGCACCAAAAGGACAGTGGCTTTGTTTCCCGGCCATTCATAGACTTGGATCTGGTGGCCTTCCACCGGCACGACCTCTTTTTTGGCGTCCTCTAAATAAACCACTTGATCTGGCCGCACCCGGCCGCTCCGTACCTTAGCGAAAACGTGAAAGGCCCACTCGGCCGTTTTATTGGGCGCTATGAGGACGTACAGGTTAAAAAGGAGTCCGTAGCATTTAGCGATCAAAGGGGCCAGTAGTTTTTTCATGGATTGCGTTTGGGCAATATGGATTGTAGTCGTCCGCAAAAATACTATTTCGAGGGGCATGAAAAAAGGCTTGGGAATGTATTGCGGATATCCAAGGAAAAAAATTTCGGCACATTGCCCTTGCAATGGGTCCTTTAAAAAAAAGGGAAGTCCCTATGACGAGGTTTGAGTAGAAACCTTTGCCTTGTGTCACCAAAAAAAGTAGGTGCATGGGGGATGGGTCAAAAGACCAGCCGGGTGCAATGAAAAATTCAAGCTTCTTCCCTGTGTGCCTGCTCCAAACTAAAGGCGGGCGTGCAGATGGAGATATATTCGCACGGTTCCCCAAAGGGATTGGCGTACTGTACACGCGTGTTTTTCTGCACTTTAATGGATGTCCCGGCTTCCAGTAATATGACTTCCCCAGCCACTATGCATTGTTTCCGGCCCTTTACCACTAAGGTGTATTCATCAAATTCCGGGGTTTGAAAAGGTTCGCTCCATCCCGGTGGGGCCACCATGTGGGCAATGCTCATGTTTTCGTTGCCGTTCGTGGCCCGTCCAAAATGCTCTGCAATATATTTATCGTCGCCAGTGGGTACGATAAAGGGCGATTTCTGATGGTGATACTTTTTCTCCATACTGGTTGTATTGGTTCATTTTCAGTCCCAACCCACCATCATATATTTTATCTTGGCGGCATCTGGAATCTGAACAGCCTCTATTTGGCTGTTGGTAGTGTACCTAAGATTCTCTGGGAGCTCGGCCTTGTCTATGGTGAAATAGACCGTGCTCTCTTTGGTCAAAATGACCACATTGTTCAGCGAGGTGATTATCTTTTTGATGGAATAGGCCTCTTGAATGTCCTTGAAGGTGCTTTTTATGTGGATGCCCTTGTCGGTCACAAAACGCGCATCCTGTACCAGAACGTTTTCCACTTTGGGTATGCTGTCCGTATTTGGGGTAAGGGTCATCAAATGCGACCCCCCTTTTTCAAAGACCTTTATTTTACTGGCCCCGTTGCCAAAGGTCAACTGCACGGTATCCATCACCAATGAATCTTCGGTAAAGATGAGTTCCAGGTCCCTGATCAGACTACTACGCTCCAACTTGCCCACCTTGTCTGCGGTAATCAGAAAATCAGGGTCTTTATTGGTCTGGCATTGTGTGATGAGCACAAGGCCTAATGCAAAAACTATTTTTTTGATGGATGCCATAATTTCTTTATCGAATCACTTTTTTCAAGACTCCCAGCACGCCCCTGATAAAAGTGGCGCTGGTAAGTACTTTTACCACGGGGTTCATACGGGTACTGCTTCTTCTGCTGCGGGTAGTTCTAAGACTGGCCTTTTCCTTTTCTGCAGCGGCCTCGGCTTTTTCTATTTTTTCGTTGAGTATCTCATAAGCGCTTTCGCGATCAATTTCCTCATTGTATTTATGGGCCAGCTTTGATGATTTGATCACTTCTTGTAACTCCGGTGCCGTTAGGATGTCCATACGGCTCATTGGGGCCCGCAGCAGGGTGGCGGCCAAGGGTGTGGGCCGCCCTTTCTCATCCAAGGCGGAGATGAGTGCTTCACCAATGCCCAAGGAGGTAAGTACTTCCTTGGTGTCATAATAGTCAGATTCCGGGTAATTTTCCGCAGTGAGCTTAATGGCCTTTCTGTCCCTTGCCGTAAAAGCCCGTAGGGCGTGCTGTACCTTAAGTCCCAACTGGGCCAATACCTCATTGGGTACGTCCGTTGGGTTTTGGGTCACGAAATAGAGACCAATGCCTTTGGACCTAATCAATTTTACAATACTCTCAATCTGATCTAAAAGCGCACTGGAAGCTTCCTTGAAGATGAGGTGTGCCTCGTCTATGAATAAAATGAGTTCTGGCCGATCACTATCCCCTTGCTCCGGGAACGTGGCATAAATTTCCGCCAGCAGGCTGAGCATAAAGGTGGAGAACAGTTTGGGACGGTCCTGTATATCAGTGAGCCGTAGGATGTTGATATAGCCGCGTCCTTGCCCATCTTGTTGGGTAAGGTCATTGACGTCAAAGGATTTCTCCCCAAAAAAAAGTTCGGCGCCCTGTTGTTCCAGTTCTATGATCTTTCGCAATATGGAGCCAGTGGAACTTGTGGAGATCCGCCCATATTCCTTGCTGAATTCCTGCTTGCCGGCACCCGTTGCATAGTGTAAGGTCTTTTTCAGGTCTTTAAGGTCCAACAATGGCATTTTATGGTCATCACAATACTTGAAGACCACTGCCATAATGCCCTCTTGGGTCTCTGTGAGGTCTAGAATGCGCGATAAAAGCACCGGGCCAAATTCAGAAACGGTGGCCCTCAATTTAACGCCGTCTTGTTCTGATAGCGAAAGTATTTCCACAGGAAAACTTTTTGCATCAAACGGAATCCCGATCTTGGCATGCCGCTCCTCGATTTTTGGGTGTCCCGGACTGGGCTTGGCAATACCGCTCAGGTCTCCCTTAAGATCCATTAAAAGTACGGGCACTCCCTTTTCCGAGAGATTTTCCGCCAGTACCTGGAGGGTTTTGGTCTTTCCCGTTCCGGTGGCTCCTGCTATAAGGCCATGTCGGTTCATGGTCTTTAGCGGAATTTTCACCAAAGCGTTGGTCACGGCTTCTCCATTAAGCATGGCCGCACCCATGGTAATGGCATCACCTTTGGTCGTGTATCCATTTTCAATATGCTTAAAAAAGGCCTCCTCTGTGGACATACGCTGATTTTTTGTTAAAAATAGATGATTTTTGAGCAATACAAAAAGAGAATGTACAACATCCGTTAAAAAAGCGGGTGCAGCGTCCCCATTTCTTTGGCCAATCCTAGTGCTATGCTTATCTTAGCAAGCTGCTATTGGGCCTTCCCAATACCAAAGATAGAGTAACACAGTTTTGATGGATGATGGCCATGGCTTTACACGGTATCCACAGGAAACACGGAATAAGAGCATATGTCACTATTTAGGTCAAAGGGGCACGGCCCCATTATTATCGGTATTTGTCTTGCCCTCTTTTCCTGTAAGGACAAGGGGAATAAGAAAATGGAACACGACACAGGTCTTGTGGTTGAATACCATCAAGATGAACTTTCCATACAGCGTGGTATGGAATTGTTCAATACCCATTGTGCCAGCTGTCATGATTTCAATGCGGATATCATAGGGCCCAATTTATCTGGCATTACCACAAAAGTGGACAAGGTATGGCTTAAGGAATTCATTGGGAATCCAAAGGGTTTAATTACCTCGGGAGATGAAAGGGCCCAAATGCTCTATGCTAAATACAAGAGTTACATGCCGGCTTTCGATTATTTTACGGATGATGAACTGGAGGCCCTTCTGGGCTTTATCCATAATTATTCCAAGGCAGAGGAAAAAAGCACCGTCAAAAGGCCAGGGGCCATTACAAATCCCATTCCGGAGAAGATAACCGAATCTGATCTCTTTTTGGTGATGGAGGAGGTATTTCAAGTGCCTCCCAGTGCGGAAAGGCATCCCCAGGCCCGTATCAACAAATTAGAGGCTTTTAAGACCCCCAAGGGAGAACGGCTCTTCATTGCAGACCTTAATGGAACCTTGTACGAGGCACAAGGTGCTGAGGTGGATGTCTATTTGGAGATGGGGCAATACATGCAGAAATTCATCAATAGGCCTGGTTTTGGTACGGGATTGGGCAGTTTTGCCTTTCACCCAGATTTTACGCGGAACGGCCTATTTTATACGACCCATACAGAAGCTGCCCAAACAAAGCCCGCCCATTTTGGGCTGCCCCAAGGACTTCGTAGCGCCCTGCAATGGGTTTTGACCGAATGGCATGCGGAAAACCCAGAGGCTCCACGGTTCAAGGGCACTCACAGGGAGCTGTTACGAGTGGATATGGTGGGTACCGTACATGGGTTCCAAGAGCTTGCTTTCAATCCAATGGCCGAAAAAAAGGATTTTGATTACGGACACCTTTACCTGTGTATTGGTGATGGAGGCGCCATTTACGCCGACCGGCCCGATCTGGTCGGTAAAAAAGACCAGATCTGGGGCACTGTGATCAGAGTGGACCCTATGGGTAAGAACAGCGCTAACGGCAGCTACGGTATTCCGGACGACAACCCTTTTGTGGGGCGCTCAAACGGTCTTCCGGAAATATGGGCCTATGGTTTCCGGAATCCGCATCGGATATCATGGGATGCCAAGGATGCACGGCGTATGTATGTTTCCAATATCGGAAGGCATAGTGTGGAGGAGGTGAATCTAGTGGAAAAAGGCGGGCATTATGGATGGCCCGATCGGGAAGGAACGTATTTGTTCGATGCCCTAGCCAATACTGAAGTGGTCTATCCCTTGCCCAAAGAGGACCAGGGGTATCAATATCCCATCATACAATATGATCACGATGAGGGCAATGCGGTTTCCGGCGGCTACGCGTATTATGGTGAGTTGGATCGGCTGCAAGGGAAATACCTCTTTGGTGACATACCTCGCGGCACCCTTTTTTATGCTGATGTGGCAGAAGTGCAACAAGGGCGACAACTGCCCGTAAAAAGAATGGGCTTCATCCTAGATGGAAAGCCCACCACCTTTGCGGACGTATTGGATGGCGAGCGCGTAGACCTCAGGTGGGGCATGGATAGTGCGGGAGAGCTGTATCTGTTCACCAAATACGACGGAAAGGTCTATAAGGTGGTAGGCTGCGTGGACAAAGAAGGCCTGTCATCCCAAAAAATAGCTGCCCAGGGCTGAAAACTATGCTCAAGTCTTTTCTTATCTTTGCCAGATGGCAGAAAAGAATGTTATGGAGTTGGTGAACAAAGGCCTGTACCTGCCCTTAATGGAGGAATTTTACACCATTCAGGGAGAAGGGTACCACAAGGGCACGGCAGCCTATTTTATTCGGGTGGGCGGTTGTGATGTGGGTTGCCATTGGTGTGATGTAAAGGAGAGCTGGAACGCAGCTACCCATCCACCTACGGACATCCATACAATCGTGGAGAATGCCGTGAGCCACTCGGATACCATTGTGATCACTGGTGGGGAACCACTGATGTGGGACATGGCCCCCTTGACCCAGGCCTTAAAGGCGAACGACCTTAAGACGCACATTGAAACGTCTGGCGCCTATACCTTGACCGGTGTGTGGGATTGGATCTGTCTCTCCCCGAAAAAGAACAAATTGCCCTTTGGCGCCATTTATGAACGGGCACATGAACTAAAGGTCATTGTGTACAATAAACATGATCTCATCTTTGCAGAGGAACAAGCCGCTTTGGTCCATGATGGATGCATCTTATATCTGCAGCCAGAATGGAGCGTGCGCGACAAAGTGACCCCTATGATCGTGGATTATGTAATGCAACATCCCAAATGGAAGGTATCCCTGCAGACCCATAAATATTTGAATATCCCCTAAGTTATTTTACTGGGAGCTTTGTGTGATGCTGGTTCCCGTACTGCTGTGAAGTGGGTTGCTCAATTAACGGCCACCATTGCTTTGCAGGTCCAAAACACATTCTGCGTCCAACCGCGGAACAATGGCCGCTTTTCCAGTATTGGAATGCAACAGGCCCATGACCATCTGTCCGCTCAGGATGCATCCAGAAGGGATCCCGGCCTCATAGGCGCTTTTTGCCATAAGCGTTCTTGATTTGGCAGTGGGCACCCTACCAAATTGTAGTTCGGCCCGCATAAGACAGCCCTCCACATTGCAATGGTTGGCAGCTTCGGTATCCTCGTGGTCAGGGTTTACCGGAACGGTGCCCAGATTCACAAGACCAAAGAGGTGTCCAAATTCATGGTTCAGCGTAGCGCCCTCTATATCCCCATCTGAAATGATGGTACTGCGAGCTGCCAATCTGCGGATGGTAATACCGTGTATGACCATGGAGGTGTTGCGATACACAGCACCAAGGGTAACGAGCCCTTCCTCCTCTTCATCGCCGTCTGCAGGGGCATCGGCAAAATAGATATAGATGGCCAAGGTATCCTCTGTATTATAGGCCGTTCTATTTTCTTGCTCAAGGTCATCAATTTCTTCCAAGGTTAGGCTTTCTTCGTTGGGGGAGGCTAGTTCCGTATAAATGATCTCAATATCCTCTTTGAAGGTATATTCCCGTAAAAAATCATTAAAATCGGCCATGGCTTGTATAGTGGGCCTAAACCCCGTTACATAGGCGATTTCTACCTGTAATTTATTAAAATTGGTATTGGAAAGGATATCATTGGCGGAATCGCCTGTTCCCAGTAAATTACCGCTTTTATCCACGCGAAGTGCACTGGACCCATCACCATTGTTTTTTGTGCAAGCGGTAGGGATGAACAGGAGAAGGGTCAATATTAGGAGACCTGTCTTTTTCATTGGGAGCAATTTTTGATATGGCCTCAAACACCGTCATGTACGCGCAGCAGAATACCGCACCGCGCTGAGATTGGGGCCAATGTTCTTTTTCTTTCTAAAAATAACGTAAAAAAGGGAGGCTCTGGTATTTTTATCAATAGATTCTGGCCAAAAAGTCGAAATGATCGCCTTCTTGAACCAATTCACATGCTAGGCCATGAGACCACGCGGCCCGTTGTAAGGTGTTGAAATCCAAGTAGAGCCAATGAAATGGGGCACTTTTAAAGTTTTTATAGGTCAACGTAAACGTTACTTCGCCATAATAATCCATGGTATCCGGAATCCAATGTCCCCCATCTTCGTCGGTCGGATACATGTAGATGATATCACTACTGTCCAAGAGAATCTGCCCATTGGGGCGTAAGAGCGATTTCATTTTTAGGAGGTAGGCATCCAAGTGGGCCAATTTGCCCACAATGCCCACGCCGTTCATCAACAACAATAGGGTATCATATGTCCCCTCGGAAAAAAGAAGGAAATCAGAACAAACCGTTTGAGTAAGGCCCCGGGCCCTGCAGACGGCTACGGCCCCGGTGGAGTTGTCCAAGGCGGTCACATGGAGCCCTTTCTCTTGGAGGTAGAGGCTGTGCCCACCAGCACCACAGCCTACATCCAATACTCGGCCGTGCGCCAAGGTCAGTGCTTTTTGCTCCAAGCGGGGCATCTCCTCATGGCTTCTGAACAAATGGGAAAGCGGTAAAATATCTTCTTCTTCCAGTGAGGAATGGGTGATGATATCCTGCGTGTGGTCTCCACTCCAATAGTCCCACATAGCTTTGCCCATAACGTCTACCTCCATACCAATCGTATTTGAGGAACAAAAATCCAAAAAATAGGGACATCTTGGTTAGTTTTGCAATTAAAGTGCCGTGCCATGGAGAAAATCTTGGAAAACCTGCCCCAGAAGGCAAGGGAAAGGGCCAAGGCCCACAAGAAATACTTTACAAAACTGAGACAAAAGCCCCCAAAAAACCTGGATTATGAGATGCAGGAGCTCCATGAGCGGGAATTTGATCGTACCCACTGCTTGGACTGTGCCAACTGTTGTAAGACCACCGGGCCCTTATTCACCTCAGCGGATATTGAACGCATTTCAAAATATGTAAAACGCAGGCCACAACAGTTCATAGCGGACTATCTCCGTGTGGATGAGGACGGAGACCATGTGCTGCAATCCGTGCCCTGCTCTTTTTTAGGGCCGGACAACCATTGCAGCATCTATGACGTGCGCCCCAAGGCCTGTAGGGAATTTCCTCATACCGACCGTAAAAAATTTCATCAGATCACACACCTTACCCTAAAGAATGTGGCCATTTGTCCGGCGGCCTTTAACATCGTGGAGGCCATGTTGGATCGGGTGAAGGTGGGTGGCAAATAGGGCCAAACCCTGTGCCCAGTAGGGAGATTTGATTCCCATCAATGGAAACGCTCTCTATCACAGCGTATCACGGTATGCACAAGATTTCTTATCTTTAAATTCATGGAAGCGATTATTAATTATTTCGAAACGATACCACCGGCGCACCGGTCCTTGATCTTGGTGGGCGGTATCACTTTTTTTTGGGTCTTGGAGGGCATTGTGCCACTGTTCAATGTGCGCTACAAGAAATGGCGCCATGCCGTACCCAACTTCTTTTTTACCCTGACCACGATCGTTGTTAATTTCCCCTTGGCCTTTTTGTTGCTGAAGACTTCGGACTGGGCGGTGGCCCAAAATTTCGGTATCATCAATTGGCTTCCGGCCATGCCCTTATGGTTGTATGTGCTCTTGGGCCTTTTGTTATTGGACCTCATTGGGGCCTACGCCGCACATTGGGTGGAGCATAAAGTGAAGCCCTTGTGGATGGTGCATTTGGTGCACCACTCTGACCACCATGTGGATACCACCACCGCCAATAGACACCATCCGCTGGAAAGTCTGGTGCGTTATGCGTTTACCCTCTTGGGTGTTTTTTTGGTAGGTGCGCCAATCGGGGTCATTATGCTGTACCAGAGCCTTTCCGTGATATTTTCACAGTTTAACCACGCCAATATAAAATTGCGCCCGCAAGTGGATCGTGCCCTAAGTTGGTTGATTGTCTCGCCAGACATGCACAAAGTGCACCATCATTATAAATTGCCGTATACGGACTCCAATTACGGGAATATTTTTTCCATTTGGGACCGACTGTTCGGCACCTTTATGTACATGGACCGTGACAAGATCACCTACGGCGTGGATACATTTCCTGATGAAAAGGAGAATAGCAGTATTAAAGGGCTACTACGACAACCGTTCCACAAATATCGCAGGCCTACTGGGGTAGAGCAGCATCTGTAACCATGTTGGCGATCATGGTGATTGAGGGTCACTAACTTTTTTATTGGTTTTGAGTTTTTTAATTAACGCGATGAATGTAAACCTAGGTAGATGATAACAGTAATGATAAAGCGAATTCCTTTTATATTTTTAATGACCTTGGGGGTACTTCTAATTCCCTATTTGGCCATGCAGTTTTCCCAAGAGGTCAACTGGTCCGTTTTTGATTTTATGGCGATGGGATTCCTGTTATTTGCCGCTGGCGTCACGGTTGATCTCATCTTCGGGAAGGCCCAAGCCCAATACAGGTGGCTCATTATCCTTGGCGTCGTACTTCTTTTTTTGCTGCTTTGGGCAGAACTGGCCGTAGGTGTTTTTGGAACCCCATGGGCCGGCAATTAGATTCCGTTCTTGAAATTCAGCTCAGTTGGGGCACCATCGTACCAAACAAGAACTTATTCATATTTCAAATATTTTGATCGTATCTGTTTAAAGCGCTCTAGGTGCGGCTGCCATGTGGCCTTTATTTCCACTTCGGATAGGCCTGAGACAATTTGCTGCTGTAGCTGTTCCGTACCCGCATGTTTGGTAAAACCGGCCGTGATGAAAAATTGGTCCTTGTCCTTAGAGTTCGCATAGGCATCCATGAGCCATTGCAAGGAGACTTCCTGCATCATCGGCCCTTGGGAAAGGTCTTTCCCAAAACATTTTTTTCCGTTTTCCTTGGGTTCTTTGGACCCAAAATTGGGCATGGGCACATACGTGAAATCGTATTGGGTGCTGTCCAAAAATGAGGCGCCATAGCGTTGGAATTGAGACTCCGTGCCCCGCCCGGCGTTGATATGGGTGCCCTCAAAGAGCCCCAAGCTGGGATAAAGGGTAATGGCCCTATCGTTGGGAAGGTTGGGCGAGGGGCGTATGGGCAGGGTATAGGGCGTTTTGTGGGTCCAATTTCGCAGTTCAATGACCGTCAACTGCACTTTGGCGCCTTGGGAAAGCCAGCCTTCCCCATTGATCATTGCGGCATATTCCCCTAGGGTCATGCCATATACCAGCGGAATTTGGGTCATGCCCAAAAACCCCGTATGTTGGGCTTCCATGGTGGGTCCGTCTATATAGTGTGCATTGGGGTTGGGCCTGTCCAGCACCATAACCGGGATACCTTTTTCGGCACAGGCCTCCATGACCAATTGCAAGGTGGCTATGTAGGTGTAAAAACGCACCCCCACATCCTGAATATCAAATACCACCATATCCAGGCCTTCCAAATGGGCCTGGGTGGGCTTTCGGTTTTTACCGTATAGGGAGATGATGGGCAGTCCCGTTTGCGTGTCCACCCCATCGGTCACCTTTTCACCGGCATCAGCCTCCCCACGGAAGCCGTGTTCGGGGGCAAACACTTTTTTGACCTGTATCCCGGCGGCTAGCAGGGAGTCCACCAAATGCACGGGTCCATCCTCGGTAAAAATGACACTGGTCTGGTTGGCCACAATGCCCAAGCGCTTACCCCGCAGGGTAGGGAAATAGGCTTCTGTGCGATGGGCGGCCACTACGGGCCCAAGAGGTGCGGTTGTGCTAAGCGCGTTAAGGGTGGCAGAAGCTTCTTTGTTTTTTTCACTGGTGTTGCCACAGGATAGGCCGATCAAAAACCATAATAAAACTGTACTTTTGAAATACGAATAAAAGCGCGTCATTTGAATCTGGAGTATTTTATAGCCAAACGGCTTATTACCGGTAAGGAAACTAAAATTAGTATTTCTGCGCCAATAATAAAAATAGCCATAGCCGCCATTGCGCTCGGTATCCTTATGATGCTCATTGCCCTAGCCACCGGGGTGGGACTTAAACATAAGATACGGGAGAAGGTCACCGCCTTCAATGGGCACATTCAAATCTATAACTACGATAACAACAATTCCCAGGTTTCCGTGGTCCCAGTTTCCAAGAAACAGGACTTTTATCCGGAATTCAAGGGTGTTTCCGGCATTTCCCATGTACAGGCGGTGGCCACCAAGGCGGGCATCATCCGCACGGAAAAGACCTTTGAGGGCATTCTGGCCAAAGGGGTGGGCGAAGACTATAATTGGGAGGCCCTATCCGAATATGTGATAGCTGGCGGTTTGCCCAATTACAAGGGCAAGCTCAATGACCAGGTGCTCATTTCCCAAATACTGGCCAGAAAATTGGAACTGGCCGTGGGCGATGAGTTCTTCACCTTTTTTTTAAGGGACGGGGATGCCAAGAGCCTGCCCAACCAACGAAAGTTTAAGGTATCGGGAATTTACGATAGCGGATTTGAGGAAATAGATGCCCTTTATGTGCTGGTGGATCTTAGGCACATTCAGCGTATGAACAAGTGGGAGGAGGACCAAGTGGGCAATTTTGAGGTCTTTTTGGATGATTTTGATGCCATAGATAGCAAAAGTGCGGAAATCTATGGAAGAACTGTGGCCGATCTAGATACAAAGACCCTCAAGGACAAGTATTACAAGATATTTGAATGGATAGGCTTGTTTGACTTCAATATTGCCCTGATCATTGGCATTATGATCATTGTAGGCGGCATTAATATGATAACGGCCCTTTTGGTCCTTATCCTGGAGAGGACGCCCATGATCGGTGTCCTAAAGGCTTTGGGGACCCCCAATTGGAGCATCCGAAAGGTGTTCCTCTACAACGCGGCCTATTTGATAGGAGTAGGGCTCCTTTGGGGAAATGCCGTAGGTCTTGGCCTCATTTGGCTCCAAGATCGGTATCGTTTCTTTAAATTTCCCAACCCAAAGGAATATTATATGGAGTACATTCCCGTGCATTTGGATGCCTTTACCGTGGTGGCGCTCAATCTAGGGGTGTTGGTGTTGTGCCTGTTGATGCTCTTGGTGCCCTCATACATCATCACCAAGATAAGCCCTGTAAAGGCCATCCGCTTTGAGTAGTTCCCGTGGTTCGTTTTCAGGGAAAAGAGTAAATAATAACAGATATAAGTACTAATTGCCATGGCCATCCTAACGTTGAAAAAAGAAGACCAGATCGTTTCCATAGATGGGGGCGAACTCATAAGTTACCGTGTATCAGGACATGAGTTCATTCACCAAAAGGGCGAGCCTGGTTGGCGCAATTCAGATACGGAGATGTTTCCGATCATCGGGCCAACGAACGAAGCCGGTTTTAGGGTACAAACCCCAAGGGGGCCGGCGGTGCAGGACCAACATGGCCTGCTGCGCGAAATGACCTATGCTCTGTTGGAACAGACGGGAACAAAGGCGGTCTTTCAGAAACAATATAAGGCAGAAACCCCTGTCAAGAATGCCAAATATCCCAAGAAATCCACCGAAGAATGGCTCTCTTGGCCTTATGATTTCACCTTTACCAAAACCGTTCAGCTAACCAAAGAGGGCTTGGAAGTGGTTTTCGGAATCGCAGGGGCGGAAGGCATGCCGTTTATGCTGGGCTACCATCCGGCTTTTGCACTCTATGACAAGGAAGTCGCCATCGTGGCCAATGGCCTTGAAATTTCCATTCCCGAGGTCATGGCCGTGGGCAGTAGGGCCATGCCTTTGTTGGATACCCAAAGCATCCTGTTAAAGGGAAAGCGGAATTTGCGACTCACCACCACGGGCTTTTCGCACTTTATGTTGTGGACTGAGGTTGCCAATATGGTCTGTTTGGAGCCCATTACCTTTTATCCTTATGCCGTGGCACAAGACCAACTCCATCAGGGCTTTGATCTATTTGAAAAGGGGGTAAGGGAGTATGGAATACAACTTACGCCCGCTTAACGGACAGTTCTCTACCTTGCCCCGTGAGCCGGGGGACCACCATTTCATGAATAGTGCTACCTTTATACCGTGCATCGTTATTTACCTTTTTTAGGCTGGGCCAAGCAGTATGGGCGCAAGGATTTCCCAAAAGATGTGCTGGCGGGCATTACCGTAGGTTTCATTTTGGTTCCGCAGGGCATGGCCTATGCCATGATCGCAGGGCTACCTCCGGTACACGGACTTTATGCCTCCCTTTTTCCGGTGCTTACGTACGCGCTCTTGGGTACGTCGAGAAAAATTGCGGTGGGGCCCGTGGCCATGGATTCCCTTTTGGTGGCAGCGGGCCTGGGCACATTGAACATGGTGGGCCCCTCCAATTACATCATCACAGTGGCCGTACTGACCCTTATGGTAGGTGCCCTACAGGTTTTTTTGGGTCTGTTGCGCATGGGGTACTTGGTCAATTTTCTTTCCAAGCCCGTGATCAGTGGTTTCACTTCCGCCGCTGCCCTGATTATAATTTTCAGTCAATTAAAGCATCTTATCGGCGTGTCCTTGCCCGGTAGTAGTCGCTTTGATGCCTTAGTGGTCAACGCACTCAGAGGGCTTCCACAGACGAACATGGTGGATTTTGCCATTGGTCTTACCGGTGTATTGGTCCTCTTGGTGTTTAAACGTTGGAAAAGGAATTTTCCCGCTATCCTCTTGGTGGTCCTGGCCGGTGTGGCCGCGGTTTATTTTTTGGATCTGGGCCGTTATGGGGTACATCAGGTGGGACCCATAGCCAAGGGGCTGCCCACCCTTGCGGTGCCACAGTTGAACCTTGATCTTATGGGCCAGTTGCTGCCCATGGCGGTGGCCTTGGCGCTAGTGGGTTATTTAGAGGCGATATCCATTGGTAAGGCCTTGGAGGAACGGTCTGGTAAAGAGACCATTTTACCCAACCAAGAATTGGTGGCCTTGGGCGCTTCCAATGCGGTAGGTGCCTTTTTTCAGGGCTTTCCGGTAACGGCCAGCTTTTCCCGATCGGCCATAAATTTTGAGGCTGGGGCAAGGACCAATCTCGCCAGTATCTTCAGTGTACTCTTGGTGCTGCTCACATTATTGTTTCTGACCCCCGTGTTTCAATACCTGCCCAACGCCGTGTTGGCCAGCATCATCATGGTATCCGTTTTTGGACTGATCAATGTGGGCTATGCCAAATCCTTATGGGCCACGGGGAAGGATGAATTTTGGATTTTGATACTTACCTTTTTAGTGACCCTTTTTGTGGGCATTGCCCAGGGTATTCTCATAGGTACATTGGCCTCTTTGCTGTTGTTGGTCTACCGCACGTCCAAACCCCATTTTGCCGT
>CAKZLG010000093.1 GCA_937125035.1 uncultured Maribacter sp.
TCAGAAAGTTTTAGGGTTCAGAACAATGTTTTGGATGCTTGGAGACTTCAGGTTGGGGTTAGGTACCTGTTCAACTAAGTTTTTTCACTTCATTATAAAGAGCCCCGCCCAAAGCGGGGCTTTTTTGTGCGCAAAAATCCCTATTTTTAAAAATCAAAATCAACACCATGTACGAAACCATACAAACCTTACATTCCTATTTGGCCTATGTGGCCCTTGCTATTTTATTTTTGGCTGTGGCCAATGCCATTTCCGGCTTGATCGCCAAGCGGGTCTTCAATATGGAGAAGGACCTTAGGCTCAGTCTTTTTGCGCTGATCCTATGCCATATTCAACTTCTGGTGGGGCTTCTGCTGTATTTTATATCCCCTAGCGGGCTCAATGCCATTCAGGAATTTGGCATGGGTGGGCTAACGTCTGCGGCCCGCCTACTCGCCGTGGAGCATCCGTTCATCAATATTGTGGCCATTGTATTGATTACCGTGGGCTGGTCTCGCCATAAAAAATTCATGGAGGGAGCCAAGAAATTCAAGAGCATTTCCATTTTCTATGGCCTAGGCCTTTTATTGATCTTAAGCCGAATTCCGTGGGCCCAGTGGTTCAATTGATCATTAAAATAATAGCAACGAACCCAAAATAATGAAATGGGGCAGAATACCTTGGGAACAAAATCCTAATGGGACACCTGTTTTTTAACTGCCCTGTTGAAACCATCAAATAATAAAGAATGAAAAATGTAATATTGGCGGCCATCCTATTGCTGTCCTTTACCCTTTCTGCACAGAAAAAAGAGTTGTTCAATGGTAAAAACCTAGAAGGATGGACCATCTACGGCACCGAAAAATGGTATGTGGAAGATGGGTTGTTGGTCTGTGAAAGTGGTCCTGATGAAGGCTATGGTTATTTGGGCACCAAGGAACACTACAAAAATTTTATTTTAGAACTCGAATTTCTACAGGAGGCCGATGGTAACAGCGGGGTATTCATCCGTTCTACGGTGGAAGGCACCACAGTGAGCGGTTGGCAGGTGGAGGTGGCCCCACCCGGCATGCACACAGGGGGGGTCTACGAATCTTACGGCAGAAATTGGCTCATAAAACCGGCACCGGAAAAAGAGGAAGCTCTGAAAATGGGCGAATGGAACCAAATGAAGATCAAAGTAGATGGTGATCAGCTTACCTCTTGGCTCAACGGCACGGAAATGATTTCTCTGACCGACAGCATTATTGGTGCCGGTGAAGGTGCTGTACTGTTACAGATACATGATGGTGGGGGTATTAAGGTGAAATGGCGCAACCTTATCCTTACGCCCTTGTAACAAGGGCTCAATTAGCCGGCTTCTTTCTAAGGAGATGTACATATACCGGGAAATGGTCACTGTACCCACCAATATAGGCGCCCCCGGCATAAGTGCGTAAAGGATAGCCCTTGTATCTGCCCTTAGGGTCCAAAAGGTACTGGGGCGTATAGATGCCGGCTTTCCAGTAGCGGTAACCAGAAGTTGTGCCGTTCACCACATTGGCGGTCATGTAGATTTGATCAAAAAGGTTCCATTGGTCCCTGTAGGCCAAAGATCCCTTCCCTTTTCGGAACATGGACTCCATAGGGCCAAAGAGCGATAGGGAGTCCAATTGTTGCTTCTTGCCTTTTACCTGTAGTATTTTTTTGAAACTGGGGTCTGTGGGGTCGTCGTTAAAATCACCCATCGCTATGACTTTTGGGTAGGGGTCCAAGCGCCTTAGGGAATCTATAATGCGCAGGTTTAATTTGGCCGCTGCCAAACGATAGGGCCTGCTGCGCAGTTCCCCGCCACTCCGGGAAGGCCAATGGTTCACTAAAAAATAGAATTTTTCATCATCCAAGAGGCCTTCCACCACCAATTGATCCCTTGTATAGTCCCTTTGCTCTTCATCATTGAACAGCAGTAGGCGGTGGCTTACAAAGTTCAAGGGCAGAAAGGACGATTTTTTGTAGAGCAGGGCCACATCAATGCCCCGTTCATCCGGTGAGTCAAAATGGACGATTCCGTAATCCAAGGGGCGCAATGGCGCTTGGTCAATAAGGTCCTTTAATACCTCATAATTTTCTACCTCACAGACGCCAATAATATCCGGTGGGGCATAAGAGGGCGCTGCACCAATTTCAGAGAGTACCTTGGCCATATTGGCCAATTTCGCCTCATAGCGCTCTTGGGTCCATCTATCCTTGCCTTCGGGAGTCCTATCATCATCAAAGATCAAAGTGTCATTTACCGTATCAAAAAGGTTCTCCAAATTGTAAAAGGCCACGGTACGCAGTTCATATTGCCGTTCGCCTTGGGCAAATGTGTTTCCATGGAGCAGCAGCAGAAAGAGCCATAAAAAACCAACGGGATTTTGTTGTACCATAGCGTCAAAATACATCAATTTATTAAAAATTGGGGGCTACTGACCCCATAAATCACTATATTTTAGGGGATAAAAGCATTGCACTGACCATTTAATGCGTTTTTTGACTCTTTTCATACTCGTGCTCTGGCAGCAAACCTTACTTGTTGCCCAAGACCCATTTTCCAAAATTGAAGGAAGGGTGGTGGACCAGCGGACCAAGGCGGGATTGGGTGAGGTGGAGGTTATGTTGGAAGGGGAATCGGTTATGACAAAAACCGACAGTAGTGGTGGTTTTGCCCTACCCACGGACCAAAAGGGTGAATTCATCTTAGGTATTAATCTTTCAGATTATAGGAAATTGCGTATTCCCGTGAACTTGAATGGGGGTACTATAGGCTTGGGAACGCTTTTTTTGGAGCGCGATCTGCAATTTGAAAAACAGGACAATCTCATTACATTAACGGACAGTGAGCTGTTGGATGATGAAAGTGGCGCCGGGAACCTAGGGCTGTTACAGGCTACACGAGATGTTTTTTTGAATAGGGCCGCGTTTGATTTTGGACAGG
>CAKZLG010000094.1 GCA_937125035.1 uncultured Maribacter sp.
TACCTCTATGGCATCCGCTTTCTCGGTCTTCGCTTCTTTACCGTTTACGGTCCTTGGGGCAGACCGGATATGGCCTACTTTTCCTTTACCCAACGTATTCTGGAACAAGAGCCCATCCCCGTGTTCAATGAAGGCCGGTTGTCCCGTGATTTCACGTATATAGAGGATATCATAAACGGCCTAGTGCGTATTGTGGAACAAGGTTTTAAATCCAATGACAAAAATCAGTCCAACGCGGCCATCTATAACATAGGTAGGGGAAGACCCGTGGCCTTACTGGATTTTATAAAGACCATAGAGGCCCGGCTTGGAAAAAAGGCAATGCTCAACCTAATGCCCATGCAAGATGGGGATGTCCACGCCACTTGGGCAGACACCACGGCCCTTGAAAACAACTATGGATATACACCACAAATAGACCTGGAAGAGGGCATTGGCCATTTTGTGGATTGGTATAATGGCTATTTGAAATAGGGCTTCCAAATGCGATTGATCCATCTTAGAATTGTGCAGTTAAACTACCCTTTTTTGAACATATACCATAGTAAGCATGCAGTACAAACACTAAAATAAAGTAGAAGGAAGCCCGCATGATTAAGATAGGGGGTGAAAGCCAACGAAACGTTCGTATTTGAAACATCAAAGCTTACCTCTACCATACAAACACCATAAAAAATTAGTATACATGAAAATAGGAATTATAGGCTTGGGGTATGTAGGCTTGCCTTTAGCGGCCTTGTTTGCCAGAAAGTACCCTGTGGCGGGGTTTGACATCAACGCCAAAAGGGTGGCCGAGATCAATGCCGGAAAGGACACTACCCTGGAACTTACGGACATGGACTTGAACAATGTGCTGGTATCCAAGACCAATGCCACGGATCGTGGCTTGGTATGTACCGCCCAAATCCAAGACCTAGAAGATTGCAATTGCTACGTGGTTACGGTGCCCACCCCTGTGGACAATACCAAAAGACCCGTGTTCACCCCCTTGATCAAGGCGAGTGAAACCGTGGGCAAGGTCCTAAAAAATGGGGACATTGTCATCTATGAATCCACCGTGTATCCAGGCGCTACCGAGGAAATCTGCATCCCGGAGCTGGAACGCGCCAGCGGCCTCGTCTTCAATACGCATTTCTTTGTGGGCTATTCCCCGGAACGCATCAACCCAGGGGATAAGCAGCACACCGTGGAGAAGATTCTTAAAGTAACCTCGGGCTCCACCCCGGAAGTGGCTAAAATAGTGGATGACCTCTATGCCTCGGTCATTACCGCGGGCACCCACTTGGCCCCCACCATTAAAGTGGCGGAGGCCTCCAAGGTCATTGAAAACACCCAGCGCGACATTAATATTGCCTTTGTAAACGAGCTGGCCAAGATTTTTTACCTCTTGGGCATAGACACCAATGATGTGCTGGCAGCGGCAGGTACCAAATGGAATTTTCTGCCTTTTAAACCCGGGCTCGTGGGTGGCCATTGTATTGGGGTGGACCCTTATTACTTGGCCCAAAAAGCGCAGGAAAACGGCTATAATCCAGACCTGATCCTGGCGGGCAGGCGCATCAATGATGGCATGGGCGATTACATCAGCTCACAGATCATTAAACTGATGTTGAAATACGATCTACAAGTAAAAGACGCCAAGGTACTGGTCATGGGCATCACCTTTAAGGAAGACTGCCCGGACATCCGGAATACCAAAGTCG
>CAKZLG010000095.1 GCA_937125035.1 uncultured Maribacter sp.
CCTAAATTAGAGACACCCTTAATTTTTAACATAAAATTATGGCCCTGCTTTCTAGATCACAATCCAAATGAATATATATTTGTATGTACAATTGTTGTATGAACATGAATGTGGAGACCATTATCAAGACCAATAAAAAAATACCGTTGCATAAACGGACCATTATTCATTTGGCTTTGGTGAACAACAAAATAAATGAGCAGATGACCGCGGCCCTAAAGCCGTTTGATATTTCCATACCACAATTCAACGTGCTTCGTATTTTACGGGGACAGCAGGGGAAACCCGCCCATCTATCCACCATTAATGAACGTATGGTGACCAAGATGAGCAATACCACCCGGCTGGTGGACAAATTGATGGCCAAAGGATTGGTGAAACGATCTATCTGTAAGCAGAACAGGAGAAAAGTGGAAATCGTCATTACGCAGAAAGGTTTGGACCTATTGGAAGATATGGATGACCTACTTTTTGAACTGGAAGAACACCTTGTTGGCCGGTTCACGGATAAGGAATTGATTGCACTGAATACGTTACTTGATAAATTTTAAAGAAATGGCCCAAATCCTGAATAAATTGAAATGGCGTTATGCTACAAAGAAATTCGATTCCACAAAAAAAATACCGGACGATGATCTGAATACTTTATTGGAGGCCACACGTTTGAGTGCTTCCTCTTATGGATTACAGCCCTATCATGTTTTTGTGGTGGAAAATGAGGAGATAAGGGCTAAGCTGCGCCCGTTTTCATGGGGCCAGTCCCAAATAACGGATGCATCCCACCTCATTCTTTTTGCCAGCAAGACCGGTTTCAATGGCGAAATGGTAGATCGCTATCTGGAAAATGTGAGCCACACGAGGAAAATCCCTGCAGATGCCTTGAAAGGCTACGGAGACTTCATGAAATCAAAATTAATGGACCTCAGTGATGCGGATAAAGAGATATGGGCATCCAAACAGGTATATCTGGCCTTGGGAAATGTGATGACGGTGGCCGCTGAGTTGGAAATAGATACCTGTCCTATGGAAGGCTTTGAGCCAGAGAAATACAACGAGCTCTTGGGCCTTGCCGATAAGGGGCTTAACGCTGCCGTAGCCCTTGCGGTGGGCTACAGGTCTTCTGAAGATGAAACCCAGCACCTGCCCAAAGTAAGATATGCCAAAGAAGAGCTGATCAGCTACATCTAACAACAAGAGAAACACAAATTCAAATATAAATCCAAGAACAAAAACGAGTTAAACACAAACATTAAAAACAAGAACATGAAAAAGACAATTTTTAACATTGCACTGGCCTTGGCCTTCGTATCAACCGCCACGGCCAACAACCCCATCGAAGATGAAAAGGTACCGGTTAAAGTCACTGAGAGCACTGTTACCTGGAAAGGGTACAAGGTTACTGGTTCCCATGAGGGCACTATACAACTAAAATCGGGACATTTGGAAATGGATGGCGACAAATTAACTGGAGGTGAGTTTGTAGTGGACATGACCACCATTGAAAATTCCGACCTGGATGGCGAATCCAAAGGTAAATTGGAAGGACACTTAAAATCGGACGATTTTTTCGGGGTCGCTACCCATCCCACCGCCACCTTGGTATTTACAGATGTAAAACCCTTTAATAAAAATTCCTATACCGTAACGGGCAATTTGACCATTAAGGGCATCACCAAACCGGTTACCCTCGTGGTCTCTATGTTTGAAGGAAAAGCCACTGCCACCGTGAAGATAGACCGTGCACAATATGATGTGCGTTATGGTTCGGGCAGCTTTTTTGACAATTTAGGCGACAAGGCCATTTATGACGAGTTTGACCTGGTAGTGGATTTGGCCCTATAATTTAGACCATATTCCCTCAACGACTTGAAGAGATTATTGGAAATCCCCTGGGAACTGCTGGGGGATTTTTAATTTTATTTGGGTAAAATTTGCCCTTTTGAATTTCCTTTCTATATTTGGGGCAATGAAGAATATAAAGAATATCTGGTGGTGGAACAACTTACGTCAAATCTCGTGAGCTAGTCCTACCCATGTAACCATACAAAAGGCTTGTCATCACGACAAGCCTTACTTTTTTGACCCAATTTGAACATGAAATATCAACTAAAGACCTATCACAAAAAGATCCTGGCGGACACCATTACCCCAGTGAGCGTCTACTTGAAGCTGCGAGACCGCTTTCCCAATAGTCTTTTATTGGAAAGTAGCGACTACCACGCCAATGACAACAGCTTTTCATACATCTGCTGTAAACCCATAGCGTCCATAAAAGTAGAAGGGGGAATGATCCACAAGTTGTTCCCTGATGGAAGTGCAACGGCAACGGAAATCAGCGCTAAGAATGATGTTGTTTCTGCCATTGACAGCTTTGCCCAACAGTTTTCTGTAGCCAATCAGGATTTCAAGTTCATTACCAATGGTCTTTTTGGCTTCATGGCCTATGATGCCGTTCGCTACTTTGAAGATATTTCCATCACCAAAAAGGAAGGCTCCGCAAAAATACCGGACATCTTCTATGCGGTTTACCAGAACATCATCGCCATTAACCATTTTAAGAACGAAGCGTACATTTTTGCCCATTGCCATGAAACGGAGAACAATATTCCAGATATTGAGCAGCTCTTAAGAATACGCTCCTTTGCCACCTATAATTTCAAAAAAAATGGCGCGCCCAACACCAATATGCCCGATGGGGCCTTCAAAGAACAGGTGGCCCTGGCCAAAAAACACTGCCAACGGGGAGACGTTTTTCAATTAGTGCTTTCCAGACGGTTCTCCCAAGGTTTCAAGGGAGATGAATTCAACGTTTATAGGGCCTTACGCTCCATAAACCCCTCCCCTTACCTCTTCTTTTTTGATTATGGTGATTTCAAGATTTTTGGTAGTTCACCAGAGGCACAGCTCGTCGTAAAAGACGGCAAAGCGGAAATACATCCCATTGCGGGCACCTACAAACGTACGGGCAACGATGAAAAAGACGCCGAACTGGCAAAGAAATTGGCCTTGGACGATAAAGAAAACAGCGAGCACGTAATGCTTGTGGACCTCGCCAGGAACGATCTGAGTCGTAATGGAAACCTAGTAAACGTGGAAACCTATCGTGAGGTGCAATACTTTTCCCACGTCATCCACTTGGTCTCCAAAGTAACGGGCATGAAAAAGCCCAACATAGCAACACTAAAAATCGTGGCAGACACCTTCCCGGCAGGTACGCTCAGCGGAGCACCAAAGCACA
>CAKZLG010000096.1 GCA_937125035.1 uncultured Maribacter sp.
GATTTTCTTCATCGTTTATATTTTCTGGCATCACGTAGAACCCCTCTTTTTTTACCCGTCTTTGGTCAATGGCCGTAAAAAAGTCATTTTGTTTTATTGTGACAGGTGAATTGGGTTGGTCGGTCCATCGTAACCCGGCAGGGTGCCCCATAAATGCCCCTTTTTTTACGTGCCATACCCCACCTGAACCCATCCAATCGCCTTGATTGTCTGTATAGAAAAGTTCACCCTCGTAAACTCCCAACCCTGCCGGAGACCGCATGCCCGTTGCCCAGGGTTCCATTGTGCCATCGGGCGAAATTTTCATCGCCCAGCCGCGCCAAGGAACGCGACTTTCGCCCCGCCACCATTCACTGTTGCCAAAAGCTATGTTAGCGGTTACCATCATACTTCCATCCTCCATGAACTTTGGCCCAAAGGAATATTCATGGTAATGCCCGGAAATGGGCCAATCATAAACAGTTTCATACATATCGGCCTCATCATCACCGTCATGGTCTGTTAGTTTGGTGAGTTCGCCCCGCTGCACAACATAAAGGCTATTCTCTTTATAGGCGAGTCCCAGGGCTTCATGAAGACCAGAGGCAAACTTTTTGAACTTGGGCAAGTGGCCATCTTGCATGGTCTGGTTTTCAACCAGATAGACATCACCCCTACGTGTGCACAAAGCAATTCGGCCATCTGGCAGGGTGGTCAGTCCACCCACCTCCAGCAATACACCTTCTGGTGCTGGTAGGCGCACAATCTTAAAGAATGTGTTTTCAGCCTGGTTTTGGTCTACAGGGGGTTTTGTATAGGAATCCAAGGGGTCATCTTGCGCATATAACGAAAAGGCAAGGATGTTTGCCAGTATGCTAAGGACGAGAAGTTTCAGGCTATGGGTTTTCATCATGTTCATCTTACCAAATAATTTTATATTCAACTTTTCCTGCGCTCAAGGGGGCCACTAGCTCCTGTTTTTCATTAATGGTACGTATCTGCGCAGCTTGCCCATCATCCATTACAATGTAAAACCGTTGCCCCAATGAATATTCACCGGTCTCCAATTGGGTAATGGTATCGGCTTCCGCTAATTTCACCAATAGACCATCTTCAGATGTGGTGTTTTCCACCGATATTTTTCTGTGCAAGGAACGCCCTTCATCGGTTGGGGTTATATGGTCCTGAATATCCAAGTTGTCAAAAGCGTAAAGAAATATGGGATATCCTGAATCAGGATGAATTTTATAGCCTTTGTTTTGAAAGCCGTCTTCCTCTGAAAGTAAATCAGGGAATGGCGTTGCCGGAGCAAGAGGTCTTTTTGCAAAGGAAGCCCCAGAGTAGAGTTCCCGTTTTGCCCCATGCGGCCTAAAGGAGCCATCTCCCCGGTCCTTCCACATAGGGGTGGCATCAATGAATTCTCCACGCCAAACACAAACTAGGTTAGCACGCTTTAAATCATAAATATAGTGGGTTCCTTCTGGGCTTCCAACACCTATGGTATGGGTAAGCCTTCTTGATTTTTCGCCTTCATAATCGTAAAATGCCCTAAGCATTTTTGGGGCATTTTCAGGATTGATATAGATTGGCGAGTAAGTGGGGGCTGCACTGGCATAAGAGCTAAAATCATGTAGGGGTCTCGGAAATGAGTTGATATCAAATAGGCCCAATGTGGGTTCCTCCCAGCCGATGGCCTTGCCATAAATCAGTTCAAATGGGTTTTCTCCGGCATTGAGGGAGGCCTCGACCATTTGGTCTACATATGCAGAGGGATTTTGCTTGTCCAATAGCTCCGTGCCATTGATCTTTAAGCGAATACCGCCCCAAGATTTCAGGTTAAATAGATAAGTGCCGGCATTTGGGGCTTTCAACATTCCTTTGACCCTAATGGCAAATTGATCCCTTTTGTTCGCTATGGTATGGGTTAATGAGGGCAATGATCCAGACAGCACTATTTCTGTGTTGAGGTATTCATCTAGTTGCTTAAAATTGCCATGATAAACCTCATAGGTCATGTCTTGAAGTTCAATTCCTGAAGGTTTCATAAGTTTATAACGGGTGTTTCTGAAGGCAATAGGCCCGTGATCTCCCTGAATCATTATGGGTCCCATGGCCACCTCATTCGTTGCAAGGCCGTCACGGGTAGGTGTGGGAACTTCTACATTTTCATGTATGCGAACTCCATTGAGATCAACGGATACAAACTTTGCATTTACGATTTTTTTGCCATCCTCATCAAACCTTGGTGCTTTAAAGGCAATCTTGAGGTGTTGCCAAACTCCTGGGGCAAAAGCGGCATTGGTGTGGGGCGGTTTTCCCTTGTAGATCTTTTCAAAGTCACGGCCCAAGCTTTTGTAAATACCACCAATATCACGAAAGGTAGGATTTTTAACACCCCAACTGTCAAATAATTGTATTTCATACCTGCCCTGTAGGTAGATTCCAGAATTTGATCCTTTCGGCAACATTACCTCAGTCTCAAAAATCAAATCACCATGCTCCCAATTGGTTACTAGATGGCTTTTCCATATTTCGTTATTTGTGTTCAGCAAAATACCGTTCCCCTCCTTGTAGGTTATTGCTTTTGGTTCTTTGATTTTCGCTTTCTTTCTTCTTTTCTTCTTTCTTTGATTGTTCCCAGCCTCCTTTTTATCCTTGGTACGGCT
>CAKZLG010000097.1 GCA_937125035.1 uncultured Maribacter sp.
CAGGACCATAATACCCAAATGCGTGAGATATTGGAAACTTTCCGGATAGCCAAAACCTTGGGCGTTCAACAGCAGGGCCTGCGGCTCCGCATTCCATAAGGCAAGCGCAACCACGTGCGCCAGGACAAACACCAAGTCCATAAGGAGCAATACCCAAAGAAGGGTTTTGGAAAATTTCGTATTCTTGATTTCCACAGCATTCATCACCCAATGCAGGTCCATAACATTACAGTTTTAAAACTTAGACAGCACCCTACTACGTTTGTGGCCTTATTAGGGCCTACCCAGCAACCATGCCATAAGTGGCGTTATGGTTGCGTTGCGGGGTTGGTACTGGGCAGGCCCCACGTTCACCGGCGGATCTAAAGGTCAGTATGCCTTTTTTTCACCCCGTATGGCCTTCAACACGGTATAATAGATAATGGTAATGTCTAACCGGAGGGACCATTTTTCCATATAAAAAATGTCATACCGTACCCGGTTCACAATGTCCGCTTTTTTAAGAATCTCTCCCCGGTAGCCCTTGATCTGTGCCAGACCGGTTATGCCCGGTTTTAAGAAATGCCGTACCAGGTACTTATCCACGGAACTTTGAAACTGTTCCGTGTGCAGCTCCATGTGGGGCCTTGGGCCCACCACGCTCATATCGCCCTTGAGGACATTGAAGAACTGGGGCAGTTCATCAATACTGGTCCTGCGCAAAATACGGCCCAGTTTGGTGACCCGCATGTCATTCTTTGTGGCCATGACGGAGTCAGAATCCTCATTCTTGGTCATGGACCTGAACTTATAACAATCAAAGGCCTTTCTGTTAAGACCGTGCCGGCTCTGTTTGAAAAACAAAGGGCCCTTGGAATCCAATTTCATGAGCATCCAGATCACGGGCACCACCCAAGAGAGTATGGCCAGGATGACAACGCTAGAGAACAGCACATCAAATATCCGTTTCACCAGATTGGCATATTCCAGCTCCAACGGGGAGGCCCTTAAATTGATGACGGGCACTTTGCCATACAGTTCTATGGACATGGCCCTGGAAAAGAGCTCCTTATTGTCTGGAATGATCCGGATGCGCTTGAAACTTTTGTCCGCTATCTGCATAATGTTATTGATCTCTTCCTTAGAGAGCTTGGACGCTATACAAAACACCTCATTTATTTCATTTTCAAAGATATATTGATAGCTTGTGGCAACAGCCCCCAAATACGTTGGGCTCTTGGAAGCTTTGTTGTCAAAGAACCCTATGTACTCATAGTCCCCCGCGTGGTCATCAAAAATGGCACGGACCTTTTTTAAATTTTTGTCCCAGCCCACGACCACGACTTTCTTTTTGGAAGGGCCGTTAGATCGGTACCACGTACTGCCCCAATAAAAGAAAAGCCTTAAGAGCACCAATTGCAGACATAGGATGCCATATACCCCAATAAGGTAATTGGGGGCATAGGCATTGGAGCGCAGTAAATTGAAAGAGGCAAAAAAGGCCAAGCCATAAAGTAGGAACAGTTGCAGGTAGGTGAGGGACTTAAAGGTAAGGGGCTCTACGCGGGCCCGGGAATAAAAACGGATGCTATGTGTAATGATGAACCACGTGGTATTGTAATACAGCACCGCCAGCGCATTACCGCTATAGGTCTCGGGTATCAGAAAATAGAAAGAAACGTTTATCACCACCAAATGAAAAATGAGGGATAAAGGAATACCGAAGTATGATTTCTGCATTTTCTTTGAACTTATAGTTGGGGAAGCCATCTTCGTCAACTTAGGCCGCGATACGGCTGAAACAGGAAATGACACCAGTGGTTTTCATCAATACTACCCGGTTTTGGGCATACACCAGCCTTTTGGGGAAACACGACCCTGGTGGGGCGTACAACCCGTTTTTGCCCCCAATGGCCCTTTTTCCATACCGTGGGGCACCCTCTGGTGCCCAGCGGAAAGGGTAGGGGTCACTGGCCATACCACTGGTAAATTTTACGTAGGCCTTCATCCAAGTCCACTTTATGGCGCCAGCCCATCCCATGCAATTTGGAAGGGTCCGTTAATTTTTTTAGGGTACCATCTGGCTTGTCCGTATTGAAGTACAATTTTCCTTTAAAGCCAACGGTTTCCTTGATCTTCCCCGCTAGGTTCTCAATGGAGATGTCCACTCCCGTTCCTATATTGATGTGGGTATTTCTGACTTCCGTTGGGTCCTGATAGCAATCCTCAAAATCGCGTTCCTCCATTAAGAACACGCAGGCATCGGCCATATCCTCGCTCCACAGGAATTCCCGCATGGGTTTCCCGGAACCCCAAATTTCCAAGTGCACGGAGCTTCCTTTTTTGTGGATTCCATAGTTGCCCAATACGGCATAAATGTCCTCCTCCATGGCCTTGCCATCAACGCCCTCTATGGGAAGCTTGTCCAAGTCTTTTCTTATGGCGTTCCAGTCATTCGTCTCCATGGCTTTGCCCAAATGCATTTTGCGCACCAGTGCTGGCAGCACGTGCGATTTTTCCAAATCAAAATTATCATTGGGCCCATATAAATTGGTGGGCATTACGGATATGAAATTGGTGCCATACTGCAGGTTGTAACTCTCACACATCTTAATGCCCGCAATTTTGGCGATGGCATAAGGTTCGTTGGTATATTCCAGCGTATCCGTTAGAAGGTATTCCTCCTTCATGGGTTGCGGACAGTTTTTAGGGTAAATACAGGTGCTTCCTAAAAACAATAACTTTTTTACGCCTTCCCGATAACTTTCATGGATGACATTATTTTGAATCATAAGATTGTCATAGATGAACTCGGCCCGGTAGACATTGTTGGCCACGATACCACCTACTTTGGCCGCGGCCAAAATCACATAGTCGGGCTTTTCCTTTTGAAAAAAAGCTGCAACGGCCCTACCATCGGTAAGGTCGAGTTCTTTGTGTGTCCGGGTAATTAAATTGGAGTAGCCTCTATCCTTTAGATTCTTTACAATGGCACTGCCCACGAGGCCCCGGTGGCCCGCTACATAAATCTTTCCGTTTTTATCCATAATCGTTTTAAAAACTACTCAATGGCGCTGGGCGCCGTCTTTAAATGTATGTGTCTTCTTTTTACCGAGCCTATTCAAAATAATTGTAGGTGCCATAGCCCCCATCTTTTAAATATTGATCTTGTTGCATGAGTTTAAGGTCGGACTGCATCATGTCCTTTACCAGGTCTTTTAAATCGTATTCCGGCGTCCACCCCAATTTGGTATTGGCCTTAGTGGCATCACCGATCAAAAGATCCACCTCAGTTGGTCTAAAATATTTTGGGTCAACACTCAGTACCTCTTTTCCAATCTCTAATTGAATGTCAGGGTGCGTGCAAGCCTTTACGTATCCCTTCTCATCAATTCCCTCTCCCTTAAATTCCAAGGTAACCCCTAGCTCTCCAAAGGCCATTTTCACAAAATCCCGTACGGGCGTGGTCTTCCCAGTGGCAATGACCCAATCCTCGGCTTCCTCTGCCTGTAGTATCATCCACATCATGCGTACATAATCCTTGGCGTGGCCCCAGTCCCTTTTTGCATCCAAGTTGCCCAAGTACAGTTTATCCTGCAGCCCTAGGCCTATACGGGCCGCTGCCCTTGTGATCTTGCGGGTAACGAAAGTTTCCCCTCTTATGGGCGATTCATGATTGAACAAAATGCCGTTGCAGGCGAACATGTTATAGGCTTCCCTGTAATTTACCGTGATCCAATAGGCATACATCTTGGCCACTGCATAGGGGCTGCGGGGGTAGAAAGGCGTGGTCTCAGACTGTGGCACCTCCTGCACCTTGCCGTAGAGCTCTGAGGTGGAAGCTTGGTAGATGCGGGTCTTTTTTTCCAGGCCCAATAAACGCACGGCATCCAAAATTCTGAGCGTTCCCAAGCCGTCTGCATTTCCGGTGTATTCCGGTACCTCAAACGAGACCTGTACGTGGCTCATGGCAGCAAGATTATAGATTTCATCGGGCTGTATTTCCTGAATGAGGCGAATGAGATTGGTACTGTCTGTCATATCCCCATAATGCAGAATGAAATTCCGATCCTCAATATGGGGATCCTGGTACAAATGATCGATCCTGTTGGTGTTGAAAAGGGATGCCCTTCTTTTTACACCATGCACTTCATATCCTTTTTTTAATAAGAACTCACTTAGGTAGGCACCATCTTGCCCGGTAACACCTGTAATTAAGGCTACTTTCATATGGATTGGTTTATGTATTAATGAACAACAAAAGAAAAAGGAACGTCTTGCCGAAGGCTTAGGCTATCCTTTATTATAGCGATTTTGGATAATCTACTTTTAGGTTTCCTCCAGCGCTCCGCGGGCCCAGTCACATAACACGTAGTGATTGGGGCGCAGTGGAAACGAAAGAGATAATTAAAAAATTCCGGGGGAAGAATGTTTTAATGGTTAGTGAGATGCAAAATTATGTGCTATAGATCTAGCTTGCAAGGCCTCAAAGTAAACAAATGGATAAATTATGGATTTCCAACCTAGATAAGCCACGCATCATCAAATTCACACTAAACCATTAAGTTTGTTAATAATTTTAACACTTTGAAATTAATTCTTTTTAAATCAAAAAAGGGCTTGTTCGATAAACCGTTGAAATAAATCGATAAACGACAAGGCAGGTGTTGGTGGACCGGTGCAAAGGACGCTAAAAGGAAAGGTTATTGTGAACGTTGGTGCGGGTAGGTCCTGCCCAGAACAACCCACAATCCCTTAAACTGATGTAGACATAGGGTAGGGCGTAACAATCGCCCTGTAGGCCGAAACATAGGGGCCTACCATGGTCGCTTCCTCTTTTTGAACCCTTTGCAGTACCGGTAAAAAAGCACGGACCATTACACCTTAGGATGTAAGCAGGATGTCTGTTCATGATGCCATTTACAGTCCAAAAGAACAGGTCCTTTGAAGAAGTGGTCTGCGACAACGCGTTCCCCAAGCGGTATCTCCCGCGCTCTCCTTACCGATCGTATTTACAATAGTATTGCCCATAGACTCAAAGGGACCATGCCGCAGCGCTTAGATCAAATCCCTGATCTTCATGTTCAGCACTACCCCCAAAACGGGAAGAATAAGACGGGCACGGTTGCCGCCCACCTCTTTAATGATCGCCTCCTGATTTTTCATGACCCCTTTTTTGATGGAAACCCTATCTCCCGGTGCCAGTGCGCTTACGTGGTATTCCTGCACGTCATCATTGGATACCCAATGCTTTAACGCCTCCATTTCCTTTGGCCGGACAATGGCAGGTTTACCAAGCCAAAAGAGATACCGAACGATGTGGGGTACGTCAAATACCAATTGCCGTTCGTTATCCATCAAGCGCACAAAAACATACGATTTGAACAAAGGGGACCGTACTTTTTTTTTGCGATCGCTCCATTGTTTCACCTCTGTGATCATGGGGCAATAGACCTCTATGTTCATGTCATGGAGGCGATCGGCAATTTTTTTTTCGTTCTTGGGCTTAACATACAGTACATACCAATTCTTAGTCATTCAATAGGGAAAAATGGTTCGTGTTTTTAACGGTGACCTTCGCACTAATCACAGTGGTAAGGCCTTTCAAAAATACCTCTTTTGGAATACATGCCTTTATTTCTCCGCTTTGGAAAAGCAATTTGTGCGCTATGTTACATTCCGTTTTGTCATCATTTAAAGTTACCATATTGCGGTTACCACGCCATGCGAACAGTACCAAAAATGAAAATTTTGAAAAAATACAGCTGCTAAAACCACTTTCCACCTCCCTCGGCGGCCTGTTCCGGCACAACGGCCAAGGGTAGTACCGAGCGTTGAGAATACCTTCTGTTTGGGCTGGGGTGAGGGTAACTGAAGTGCACCCTTACGGGGTGTTTTTCCAAATCAGACCTGATTGAACACCAAAGAAAAGCGATGTTTTTGGTTGGTTTGGTCATACTCCACGGTAAAACCGTAGATTTCA
>CAKZLG010000098.1 GCA_937125035.1 uncultured Maribacter sp.
AAAAAAATTCAGAATCAAAAAGAAAATGACGGGCCCCAGGACCAATCCTATGCGTTTTGTAGTTACCATTGGCGCTATTGGAATTTAAACGTCTACTCTTTTCTGGGTGATGAAATGGTACAGAAGTAGGCCCCAGCCTGTGATCAAAAGAGCTCCCCCAAGCGGGGTAACCAATGCAATTTGGCCCATTTCCATACCTATAATCCCCTTTAAGGCGAGAAGATATATCGAAAATGAGAATAAAAGAACCCCAAGCACTATAAAAATGAATATTATCTTCTTGGTCTTAGCGGCAAGATGCGGAAACAGCGCCAAAAAAAAGAGAAAAAAAGCATGGTACATTTGGTAACGCACCCCGGTTTCAAAACTGGTCACCGCTTGGGCATCCACCAAATTTTTCAGTCCGTGGGCTCCAAAGGCCCCAAGTACCACGGCCAACAAGCCAAAAAAGGCCGCAACACTCAATATTGTTTTGTTCATAACTATCTTATCCTGTATTTTTATAAATGTAACATTACATTATTTTAGCTACTCAAAGTACAAAAGTAAGGAATACCATGGACCGACAAATATTGGTGATTGGTGCTGGAAAATCCACCGCCTTTTTACTGGATTATTTTCTCAACAAAGCCCAAGAGGAGCATTTGCATTTGACCGTTGGCGACCTCATCTTGGATACGGTGCCCCGCCATGTAAAGGAACACCCAAGGTGCAGCACCATGCACTTGGACATTTTCAACGATGACCAGAGGATAGAGGCCATTAAGGCCGCAGATATCGTGGTGTCCATGCTCCCTGCCCGTTTTCACGGTACGGTGGCCAAGGATTGCCTTGCCTTTCAAAAACATTTGGTCACCGCTTCCTACATACAGCCCGAGATCAAAGCCATGGATGCCGCCGTTAAAGCAGCGGGTCTGGTGTTTATGAACGAAATAGGCCTCGATCCCGGCATAGACCACATGAGTGCCATGAAGGTCATTGACCAAATACGGGATAAAGGGGGTAAGCTCTTATTGTTCGAATCGTTTACCGGAGGCTTGGTGGCCCCGGAATCCGACAACAACCTATGGAACTATAAATTCACATGGAACCCTAGAAACGTGGTAGTGGCAGGCCAGGGAGGCGCCGCCAAGTTCATACAGGAGGGCACCTACAAATACATTCCCTACCACAAGCTCTTTCGCCGTACGGAATTTTTTGAAATTGAGGGCTATGGCAGGTTTGAGGGGTATGCCAACCGTGATTCTTTGAACTACCGTGAGGCATACGGCCTACAAGATGCCCTTACCATCTATAGGGGAACCATGCGCCGGGTAGGATTCTCAAAGGCGTGGAACATTTTTGTGCAGTTGGGCATGACGGATGACAGCTATGTCATTGAGAATTCCGAGAACATGAGTTACCGGGATTTCGTAAATCTCTTTTTACCCTATTCCCCCACAGATTCCGTTGAACTGAAGCTGAGGCACTATCTGAAGATAGACCAAGATGATATCATGTGGGAAAAATTAAAGGAATTGAACTTATTTGACGCCCAAAAGAAAATCAATATTCAACAGGCCACTCCCGCCCAGGTCCTTCAAAAAATATTGGAGGATAGTTGGACCCTCTCGCCCAATGATAAGGACATGATTGTCATGTACCATAAATTTGGGTACGAACTCCATGGAAAAAAGGAACAGATAGATGCCAATATGGTAGTATTGGGAGAGCACATGGGCCGCACTGCCATGGCAAAGACCGTGGGCCTTCCCGTGGCCATGGCCACCCTGCTTATCTTGAACAAAAAAATCACCACTCCCGGGGTACAGATCCCCATTGCCAGAGAGGTCTATTCCCCCTTGCTCAAAGAATTGGAAGCGCACGGCATTGCCTTTAAGGAGCATCAAGTGCCCTACTTGGGCTATAACCCCGATTCTGTTGCCAGTTAAAACAAATTCTATCATTCTTTGATCAAATTCTTTCGATTATTTTCAGAATTTGTGCTTTTTATTTTAATTTGAAATTAAAAAAATGAAATCTGGTTTTGAAAAAGTAAAAATAGACGGTATTGACAAGAAGATTCTAAGGTTTTTGATGGAAGATGCCAGAAAACCCGTGCTGGAAATTGCCCGGAGCATTGGCATCTCTGGGGCGGCCATACACCAACGCCTGCGGAAATTAGAGGCCTCTGGGCTTCTGTCCGGTTCCAAATTCATCATCAACCCTAAGATCATGGGCTATACCACCATGGCCTACATAGGTATTTACTTGGACAAGGCCATGAGCAACCCCATAGCGGTAAAACAATTGGAGAAAATACCGGAGGTTTTGGAATGCCATTACACCACGGGGAATTGGTCCATCTTGATCAAGGTGCTCTGCCGAGACAATGAACATTTAATGCAAGTGCTGAACAAGGAAATTCAGCAGATAGAAGGCGTATCCAGAACCGAGACGTTTATCTCCCTGGCACAACAAATCAACAGACAGATCACCATATAAAAAGGATTGGAGAATGCAATCATCCTCCAATCCTTTTTCGTGTATAGTGAAAATTGAATGTTCTTAATCCCTGCCCCCAAATACCTGGAGCCCCCAATAAACCAAGGTGGCCAAAGAGCCAATAGCAGCTACCAGATAGGTTCTGGCTGCCCATTTTAGGGCATCTTCGGAACCTTTGTATTCTGATTGTGTCACCATATTTTTGGACTTTAGCCACGCCAATGCCCTATTACTGGCATCATATTCAACGGGCAATGTCACAAAACTGAACAATGTGGCCATCCCCATCATGATCAAACCGGCAACGGCCACCCAGTAGCCCAGTCCTACGCCGGCAGCGGCACCCAGCGCCAATCCGCCAAAAACCACCCAAGTGGACATGCCAGAGGTTACACTGACCACGGGCACCAGTTTGGACCGCATGGTCAACCATTCATAGGCTTGTGCATGTTGTACCGCATGCCCACATTCATGGGCTGCCACAGCAGCAGCAGCAGCGTTACGCTGATTGTAAACACCCTCACTGAGGTTGACTGTCTTATTCTTGGGGTTGTAATGGTCCGTCAGCATCCCAGCGGTAGAAACCACCTTGACATCACGGATGCCATGATCTGCCAACATTTTTTCAGCGATTTCCGCACCGCTCATTCCATTTTGCAAATGCACTTTCGAGTAGTGCTTGAACTTACTTTTTAAACGGCTGCTCACTAACCAACTGACCAGGGCAATGGCACCGATCAGTATATAATATCCCATCATAACGTTCTATTTTTTAATGTATAAAGATACCAAAGTTTTGAATATACTAGAACATGAAAAGCAAAAACCCCGCCAAACCCAAAAGAAAGGTTGACAGGGCTTTACGGGGTCAAAAATACTGACAAAATGTACGGTTAGGCAAATATCTCCTCCCATCCAAACGCCTCTATAATCTCGTTATAGACAACCTTGCCCTTTACGATGTTCAATCCTTTATTCAAAGAAGCATTTTGTTTACAGGCTTCTGACCAGCCCAGGTTGGCCAATTTGAGGGCATAGGGCAATGTTACATTGGTCAGGGCCATGGTTGATGTGTGGGGCACTGCACCCGGCATGTTGGCGACGCAGTAATGCACTACGTCATCTATAATGTAAATGGGATCTTCGTGTGTTGTGGGCTTGGTAGTCTCCACGCAGCCGCCTTGGTCTACCGCCACGTCAACGATCACGGTACCGGGTCGCATCTCCTTGAGCATATCCTTGGTGATGAGATTGGGGGCCTTTGCTCCCTTCAACAACACGCCCCCAATAATGAGATCGTGGCTTTTAATGTGCTTTCTGATATTGAATTCGTTGGAAAATTCAGTGACCACATGCGGCGGCATTACGTCATTTACGTAACGCAAACGTTTCATGTTCACATCTAAAATGGTGACGTGCGCCCCAAGACCAGCTGCCATTTTTGCAGCTTGTATGCCCACGGTACCGGCGCCAAGCACCAAGACCCTACCAGGGGCCACTCCGGGTACCCCGCCCAAGAGCACTCCCCGGCCCTTTACGGGTTTTTCCAAATATTTGGCCCCCTGTTGTATGGCCATCCTTCCGGCCACCTCAGACATTGGGGTCAAAAGGGGCAATGTTCCTTCTTCATCCTCTACCGTCTCGTAAGCAATACATACGGCCTTTTGCTTGATCATGGCCTTGGTCAGTGCCTCGCTGGATGCAAAATGGAAATACGTGAACAAGATCTGCCCTTCTTGAATAAGGTCATATTCCTCCGCTATGGGCTCCTTTACCTTTACGATCATCTCGCTCATGGCATAGACCTGGCCTATGGTATCCAAAACTACGGCCCCCACTTTCTGATAATCCTTATTGAAGAATCCACTGCCCTCTCCCGCACCGGATTGCACATAGACGGTATGGTTGTTCTTAACCAATTCAAAAACCCCGGCAGGGGTCATGCCTACCCGACTTTCATTATTCTTAATTTCTTTAGGGATACCAACGATCATTTTTTTTGATTTTTGATTATACCGCTAAATTGTGACTATTTAGCCAACCTACAAAGCTTTATTCGTTAAAGTGAGGGGTCAAGGGGTCATAAAACAGTTTTTGGCCTCATATACCCCATTTTTTTAGGGGTAGAACCCATTAAAATGAATTTTAAAACAACTCGCCATCATTTTAGAGGGGGGGTCACTTGAAGATAATTTTTTTTGAACGGATTGAGCCATGTATGTTTGTGGGAAGGAACTGAAGGAAAGAGAACCAAAAGGGTTGGCTTTATCATCAAATTGGTCCATGGAGCCCATGTGCCATTCACAAAATACCACATGAGGTGGTACGATAAGCACTGGAAAGGAAGTACCTGAAAAGTGGGATTGCGCCAAAAAAAGCCTTGCTGGCTCCTCTGGGCTACCCCACAATGTTCACGATCTTGCCCGGTACCACAATGACTTTTTTGGGCGTTCTGCCCTGCAATTGTTCTTGGGTACGTTCGTGCGCCATGACCGCCGCCTCAATGGCGTCCTTATCCATATCCAAAGGAAGCTCTAAAGTAAAGCGCATTTTACCGTTGAAGGAAATGGGATACTGCTTGCTGCTCTCCTTTACAAATTTTTCCTCAAATACGGGGAAGGGGGCTGTAGCTATAGAGGTGGTATGCCCCATCTTCTGCCAAAGTTCCTCGGCAATGTGCGGAGCATAGGGCGATACTAATATCAACAACGGTTGCAAAATGCCCCTGCTCCTACATTTTTGGGCCGTTAGTTCATTCACGCAAATCATGAACGTGGCCACGGAGGTATTGAAACTGAAATTTTCAATGTCCTCCGCCACTTTTTTGATGGTCTTGTGTAGGGTCTTAAGCGATTCTGGTGAAGGCGCATCCTCAGAAACGTAAAACATGTCGTTTGTGCCCGTATAGTACAAACGCCACAGTTTTTTCAAAAAAGAATGTACCCCGGTAATACCTGCCGTGTTCCAAGGTTTGGACTGCTCCAAGGGCCCCAGGAACATTTCATACAAGCGGAGACTGTCCGCCCCATATTCCTGAACAATATCATCCGGGTTGACGACATTGTACTTGGACTTGGACATTTTTTCGATTTCTCGGTAAGTTTTATTACTCATAAAGAGTGCGTTCTTATAATCCTTGCCGTATGGAGAATTTACGAACAACATTACATCCAATTCATCGGAGGAATTGACAAATTTTACTGGTACTCGTATTGAGACATGTAAATCAAAACTAAAGCTGTCGATAATGTATCTTTCAATTCCCTCTTCCTTATCAACTGTCTCAATGACATGATTTATAACCTTTTCCCTTAATTGTTCCTCCGAAGTATCGGTTGCTAATTTTTCATCTGTTATTACAAATATTTGATACTTCTTTATTTCAGTATTTTCATTTCTAATTAAGGCCAAAGTAACTTCACAATTCTGCCTAAGCATAAAAGCACTCGTCCCCGTGATCATCCCTTGGTTGATCAG
>CAKZLG010000099.1 GCA_937125035.1 uncultured Maribacter sp.
AGTATTGTTGATCAGTTCAATGACATTCTAATGGCCATGGCTAAGCACTATGTTTTTGTGTCCAAAGGGCTTGAAGAATCGCCCTACGAAATTTACCTTCCCATATACGAGGACGTGTACGGGAACCCCACGCGAGCAGCGGCTTTTCCAAAAGAAAACCCACAGGATTATTATACCTATTGGGGCATCTATATGGATTCTGATCCGGAAGCACAGGTCTATGATGTACAGAGCCGGATGTATGTACCCGCCAGTCTGGACCTTTGTATTTTAGAGGAGGATTTTTAAGTTCAGTGATTTAAGACCACTTCATTAAAAATGGGCCTTTCGGCCATCATCGTATTTACCTGAGTCTTTACGGTTTCAAGAACGTTTTCATCTTCAGGTTGCATTAAAACCGTATCAATGAAGTCCACAATGGTCTTCATATCCGCTTCCATAAGCCCCCTAGTGGTAATGGCAGCGGTGCCAAAGCGGATGCCTGAAGTAACAAAGGGCGATTTATCATCAAAGGGCACCATGTTCTTATTGGCGGTAATATCTGCCTTGACCAGCGCTTTTTCAGCCTCTTTTCCCGTTATTCCCTTGTTCCTAAGGTCAATGAGCATCATGTGGTTGTCCGTTCCCCCAGATATAATATGGTAGTCCTTCGCCACAAAGGCCTGGGCCATGGCAGCCGCATTTTTCTTCACCTGTATCATATACTGGGCGAATTCATCTGTAAGCGCCTCCCCAAAAGCCACGGCTTTGGCAGCAATGATATGCTCTAGAGGACCTCCTTGGTTTCCAGGAAAAACGGCCAGATCCAACAAGGCCGACATCTTTCTGAGGCTGCCATTTTTGAGGGTAATACCAAACGGGTTATCAAAATCCTCTCCCATGAGAATGAGCCCACCCCTTGGCCCACGCAGGGTTTTATGGGTGGTGGTGGTGACGATATGGCAATGCGGCATGGGATTGTTCAACAAACCTTTGGCAATGAGACCGGATGGGTGTGAGATGTCCGCCAACAAAAGGGCACCCACGCTGTCCGCGATCTCACGGAATCGTTCGAAATCCATATCCCTGGAATAAGCAGAGGCACCGGCTATGATCAGTTTGGGCCTTTCTTTCAAGGCAATTTCCTGGATGGTGTCATAATTGAGCATTCCCGTGGCCTCTTCCACCCCGTAAAATACCGGATTGTATAGTCTTCCTGAAAAATTGACCGGGGAACCGTGGGTCAGATGTCCACCATGGGAAAGGTCAAAGCCCAAAATGGTATCCCCTGGGTTCAAACAGGCGTGGAAGACAGAGGCGTTGGCCTGGGAACCGGAATGGGGCTGTACATTGGCGTAGGCCGCTCCAAAAAGTTCCTTTGCCCGATCTATGGCCAGTTGCTCTACTTTATCCACCACTTCACATCCGCCATAATACCTTTTTCCAGGATAGCCCTCCGCATATTTATTGGTCAATACGGACCCGGCGGCTTCCATGACCTGTGGGCTTGTGAAATTTTCAGAGGCAATAAGCTCAATACCATTGATCTGCCTATTGCGCTCCTCGGCGATCAACTCAAATATACGATGGTCCCTTTCCATAACGATGACTATTACAAATGAACTGCAAAAATACGAATAGCGAAGGGAACAGCACACAGAAAACCACCATGGAAACCGGTTTTTATCAAACAACAGTTAACAATTTTGAGGTTTCCCTCTAAGCCGCCCCGATTTTTTCATGGCCCTGTATTTTGTGGGAGCTCACACTATTTTCAAAAGTTTTGCGTTATGGGATGGAACCATTTTGGCACGGCAATTGAAACTATTGTCCCGTACCCTAAAACCAAGAGCCATGAAAAAATTGATACTCCTTAGCTTTCTTATTGTTTTGGCGGCGTGCAGCGGCGTAAAAAGAACCCAAGAGGCCCTAAACACGGGCAACTATGGTGCAGCCATCAACAGGGCCATTGTGAACATTGCGGATAATAAGGAAAAAAAAGCGCATCAACCCTTTATTCTGTTGTTGGAAGAAGCCTTTAAAAAGAATACCGAGCGGGAAATTCAGCATATCGCTTTTTTAAAAAA
>CAKZLG010000100.1 GCA_937125035.1 uncultured Maribacter sp.
ATGGTGCACGTGTTCGTAAATGGCGAACAAGTTTTGAAAGATGGGGAACATACAGGGGCCACGCCCGGCAGGGTGGTACGCGGACCGGGATGGAAAGGCCAAAACTAAATTTTAAAACCAAACCAATGAAAAAATTTATAGTAGTGTTGCTATTTGGATGTTGTTCGCAAATAGCCCACACCCAAAAACAAACCAACCACAAAAAACTGGATGCCCTAATCGTACAGGGCATGAACGATTGGAAGGTGCCCGGTCTGGCCACCATTGTCGTTAAAGAGGGGGAAGTGGTGTTTCAAAAGACCTATGGCGTTAAGAACTTGGAGACCAATGAGCCGGTAGATGAGAACACACTTTTCAACATGGCCTCTACCACCAAGGCCGTGGTGGCCATTGCCATGGCCATGCTCGTTGATGATGGCAAATTGGGTTGGGACGATAAGGTAACCGACCATGTCCCCTATTTTAAACTATCGGATTCCTATGCCACGGCAGATGCTAGGGTAAAAGATTTATTGACCCACAATTTGGGCATCAGCAACGCGGATGCACTATGGACGTTGGACAGTCTTTCCACCAAGGAAACCATAGAGCGGTTTCAGTTTGCGAAAAAGACCTATCCGTTGCGTGGCGGATTTACCTATCAAAATATCATGTACGCCGTAGCAGGAGAAGTGATTGCCGCCGCCAGCGGAAAACCCTGGCACCAATTTGTACAGGAACGCATTTTTAACCCGTTGCAAATGGACCGTACGCAAGCCATAGCGGCTGATATTTTTGAGGCAGGTAATTACGTTACGCCATATTTGAATGATGCTGAGGACGGAATGGTAGAAGTAGATTACGGTTTTTCGGACCAAATAGGTCCGGCCGGGATGATCTGCTCCACCGCAAAGGATATTTCGCACTACCTGCAGTTCTTGGTGAATGACGGGGTCTATAAATCGGACACCCTAGTGCGACCAGAAACCTTCAAAAAACTGTTTGAGCCCCATTCCTTTTTGGGCACAACGGGCACTTACCCCACCAATGCCCTGACCAAACCCAACTGGAACACCTACGGGCTGGGTTGGTTTCAACAAGACTACAAAGGCCACAAACTCGATTTTCATACCGGCAGCCTTTTTGGTCTCGTCGCCATAGCGGGCCTTATGCAGGAAAAGGATGTGGCCGTCTATGTATTTGCCAATTTGGACCACGCCGAACTACGGCACGCCATTTTATACAAAGCTATGGATCTTTATGCCTTTGATGACGATACTAGAGATTGGCATACCGAGGTTTTCAATCTCTATGAAGGCATTAAGAACAAAAGCCTTGAAAAGTCGAAAAAAGAGAAATCGGAACGGGCAAAAGCAACCCAACCAAGCCTGCCACTGGCGGATTATGTGGGCACATATTCCCATAAGATGTTAGGAAAGGCCGAGATAACGATCAAGGAAGGCAACCTTCATGTTCATTTCAATGATTTTGTTGCATACGCTCTAGAGCATTGGCACTATGATACGTTCATCACCAATAATGACCCGCGTTTTTATGAGAAACTGAACGTGCATTTTGACCTGGACGAATCAGGGAAAGCGAGTGGATTACAAGTCATGGGGGAAGTATTCACAAAAAAGGAACAACCTTAAACGAGGATTAAATTATGCTGCGTCCCACTTGCAGGGCAGGCAGGTACTATTACTCCATTATAGAGCAATTTTCGGTTCATTTACCACTGTGCTGAACCTACCAAACATAAAATTCACGAACGAATACCTACATCCTCGGAGGGAACACCCCATAAGTATGCCGAACCATCGCCTTAAAAACCGTATTTTTAAACGGGCGCATCTTGGACCAGCTATGGGCCTCCACAGGAGCCATGCAGAACACAATAGGGTGCGCTTTGAGCGGATTTAAAAAGTAACCTATGGATTTCCAAAATAAAAACGTATTGATCACCGGCGCCTCAAGGGGCATTGGCAAGGCCACGGCCCTGGCCTTCGCCGCCAAAGGGGCGCACGTGGGACTTAACTTTAGGAGCAACTTGGCGGAGGCTGAGAAAACACTGGAGGCCCTGCCCGGATCGGGCCACCGTCTTTTTCAGTACGATGTTTCCGTCAAGGAGTCCACCAAAGACCTCGTGGACGATTTTATGGCCCATTATGGCCGGTTGGACGTCTTGGTGAACAATGCGGGCATTGGGGCCTTCCATGCCATAGACGAGGTGGATTTTGACACCTGGACCCAAGCGTGGGATGCCATCCTCGGTACGAATCTTATCGCAGTGGCCAACACCTGCTACTGGGCCACCAAGGCTATGATGCCGCATGGAGGCGGGCGCATTGTTAACGTATCCTCGCGTGGGGCCTTTCGGGGGGAGCCCGTACAGCCCGCCTATGGGGCCAGCAAGGCGGCCTTGAATTCCTTTAGTCAGTCATTGGCCAAGCGCTTGGCACCCCACCATATCTATGTAGGCGTGGTGGCCCCCGGGTTCACGGACACGGACATGGCCACGGAAGCCCTGACCCCTGCCGAACGCGACAACCTGTTGCGGGAATCTCCCTTTCAGCGCATGGCACAGCCCAAAGAGGTGGCCCATGCCATTCTGTTTCTGGCCTCCGAAGGGGCAGAATACAGTTCCGGCACCATTATAGATGTCAACGGGGCGAGTTACCTGCGGTAGTATGGGGAATGACCGCCATGGCCAGTGAAAGCTGGTTAGGCCAATGCCCTATACGCTTTCAGCACGTTTTCCATTTTGGCTTCCGTCCCCTCATCCATCTTCTGGCGTTCCGGCTTTTCCTCCAACCAGGCCAACGTGCGCCTAATGCCCTCCGAAAACGGAATGGTGGCCTTAAAGCCAGGCACAAAGGTCTTAATCTTCGTATTGTCAAAGAGCACACTCTCCGCCTTATCGGCCAATAGGGTGCCTGTGAAGGAGGGCTCTACTTTGCAGATGAAATCTGAGGCAATGTGCACCATTTTTGCCTCTTTTCCCAAGGCTTCGGCCAAAATTGTATAGATCATGTTCCAGCTGAGCACCTCATCTGACGTAATGTGGAAAGCATGCCCAATGGCAGGTGGCAAGCCCAACAAGCCTACAAACCCCTTGGCAAAATCATCGGCGTGGGTCACCGTCCACAACGAGGTGCCATCGCCATGCACAATGATCTCCTTCCCAGCCTTGATGCGGGCCACGATATTGTATTTGTCAAAGCCCCCAATGGCTATGGGAATAACGGTATCATACGTTAGGGACGGCCGCACGATGGTCATGGGAAAACCCGTTTCTGCATAGGCCTTTTGCAGGCGCTGTTCACACAGGATCTTCTGGTGGCTATAGTCCCAGAGATTATTACATACGGGCGTACTTTCCGTGATGACCGGGTACCGTAACGGGGTTTGGTAACAAGATGCGGAACTGATGAATACGTACTGTTTTGTGTTTCCTTGGAACAGTGCTAGGTCTCGTTCAATATCCTCAGGTGTAAAGGCAATCCAGTTCACCACCACATCCCATGTATGTTGATGAAGTTCTGTTAACGTTTCGGGCTTGTTGATGTCCCCTACAATGGACTTCGCTCCATTGATCGTTACGGTTTTGGTGCCTCTATTGAGCAGGAACAGCTCCATCCCCTTGGCCACCGCCAAGCGGCTGGAGGCACTGCTGATGTTGCCCGTTCCTCCTATAAACAATACTTTCATTTTCATTACTTTAGTGTTATTTTTTGATTGTCAAATTTTTATGTTGTTTTATGGGAAGAGGTACTACGATTCATCCGCGACGTTCCTATAAAAGGTCAGCCCGTTCTTAAAGGGGTCGTACAACGCAAATTCCTTGGTGCCCCAAGCGGTTTCCCGTAAGAGAGTATAGGTATGGAAGACATCCTTTTCTTCGTATTCATTATAGAGTCCCTCAATATTTTGGACCACAATGCGCAGCATGGGCCAGTCCCCCGCCACTTCCCATTCCTTAGGGTCATGCCATTGTAAATGTATTTCTACATCATCTCGAATAATGCCCGCATAGGTCGGCTTTTTGGCATCGTCCGCAAAGGCTATGCGAAAACCGAGTCGGTTTACATAAAAATCGAGCGCATCCACCACGTCCCACACGGGCAGTACGGGATGAATCTGATGTAAATGTATTTTCCCATTCATAGCTTGAAGGTATGAAATTATTAGGTGTTCGTTGTTCGTCTTTCGTTGCTTGATGGTTTTTGGTAAAAACTTCGTACTTCGTACTTCCTATTTGTTCGATGCTCGTTGCTCGTTGTTGGGTGTTAGCGGTCAGCGGCCTGTAGCAAGCCTTTACCTTGTAACCCTAAACCACAAACTTGAAACCAGAAACTTGAAACTTGAAACTTGAAACAACAAACTTGGAACTAGAAACAAGAAACCAGCAACAACAATCTTTCAACCCATAACTTCTACCTACCACCCCGAAAATTTCTCCATTTATGCGTACATTCATCCATGGAACAAAAAGCGAACCCTCCTATGAAAAAAATCATCAATGGTATTGGCCTCATGGCCTTTCTGCTCTGTATGGCTCCCTTAACGGCCCAACAAAAAACGAACCTGGAACTTACGGACATTTTCGATTATGAGTATGTCTCTGATCCCCAGATATCGCCAGATGGCAGCAAGATCATCTATGTGCGCAATTTTAAGGATATCATGACCGATAGAAACCTCAGCAACCTCTGGATGGTCAATTTCGATGGAAGCCAAAACCGTCCGCTCACCACTGGCAACCAGAACGATTTTTACCCAAGATGGTCGCATGACGGCAGTAAGATCATCTTCAAATCGAACAAGGCAGACGATAAAATGAAACTCTACCTCATGTGGATGGACTCCAAGGAGACCACCCCTTTGACCAATACTCCAAAAGCGCCCGGGGCGGTAAGCTGGTCCCACGATGACCGTTACCTGGCCTTTACCATGTTCGTGCCGGAAAAGGAGGAATCCATTATCCAAATGCCCGGAAAACCGGAGGGCGCCACCTGGAACGCCCCGCCCATTTACATTGACAAGCTCAATTACCGTGGCGATGGCCAAGGCTACCTCAAGGGCGGGCATGACCAGCTCTTTACATTGTCCGTTGCCGGCGGAACCCCCAAACAGGTCACGGACCATCCTTTTGATCATGGTGCACCCATTTGGTCTGCTGATGGCAAGACCCTCTTCTTTTCCGCCAATTTTAATCCGGATGAGGCCTTGGAGCCCGCCAATAGTGAACTATATGCGCTAGACCTATCCTCGGGCAAAACGCGCTCCCTCACCAGTCGGTACGGTCCGGACAGCGGGCCCGTGCTGTCCCCAGACGGCTCCCAGCTCGCCTATACCGGCTATGATGACAAGCTTTTGGGCTACCAGATCACGGAACTCTACGTTATGGATACCGATGGGGGCAATACCCGATTGCTCTCGGGCGGATTAGATCGGGACATCGCCAATGTGCAGTGGGCCCAGGACGGCAAAGGCCTCTATTTTCAGTATGATGAAGAAGGGGATACCAACATAGGCCACATTACCCTCCAGGGCAAGGTAACGACCTTGGTGGAGGGCTTGGGCGGACTCTCCTTGGGCCGACCCTATAATGCGGCGGCCTTCACCGTTTCCAACAAGGGTACATTTGCCTACACCCTTGGGGGCACGGAACACCCATCTGATCTGGCCGTGGCCGATAAAAAAGGAACAAAGCGGCTCACCTTTGTAAACGATGACCTGTTCTCCTTTCGTAATGTGGGCGAAGTGGAAGAGATTTGGTGGGAATCCTCATACGACCAACGCAAGATCCAAGGATGGGTGGTGACCCCGCCCAACTTTGACCCCAACAAGAAATATCCCTTTATCCTGGAAATACACGGCGGACCCTTTCAGAGCTACGGCTCTGTATACAGTGCCGAGATACAGGCCTTTGCCGCGGCCGGCTATGTGGTACTCTATTCCAACCCCCGTGGCAGTACCAGTTACGGGGCCGAGTTTGGGAACCTCATACACCATGATTACCCCAACCATGATTATGATGATTTAATGAGCGGTGTGGATGCCGTGATCGCCAAGGGCTATGTGGACACCAACAACCTGTTCGTGACCGGAGGCAGTGGTGGTGGCGTGCTCACCGCGTGGATCGTGGGCCATACGGACCGCTTTAAAGCGGCCGTGGTAGCCAAGCCCGTCATCAATTGGAGCAGTTTTGTGCTCTATGCGGATGGGGCCGCCTTCTTTTCCAAGTACTGGTTTGGAAAAAAGCCATGGGAAGACCCGGATAACTATTTTAGGCGCTCGCCCTTGAACTATGTGGCGAACGTTACCACGCCCACCATGCTGCTCACGGGCGAAGATGACTACCGCACCCCCATTGCGGAATCCGAACAGTATTATACCGCCCTGAAGTTAGAGGGGGTGGAGACCGCCATGGTGCGCATTCCGGGCGCCGGGCACGGCATTGCCAACAAACCCAGCAACCTGGTGGCCAAAGTAGCCGCGGTGCTGGCCTGGTTCAACAAATATAAAACAGAGTAAGCCATGGCCTGCAACATAAAACAACGCCTGTTGGGCCTAATCCTTGTCCTCCTCATGGCCCCTTTGGCCGCACAAGACCTCAAGGTGATGTCCTACAACATCAAATACGACAATGTCAACGACACCGTGAACAACTGGAATCTGAGAAAGGAGGCCATGGTGCAGCTGTTAAAGCACTACGAACCCCATTTTGTGGGCCTACAGGAAGTTGTGCACCACCAATTGACCTACCTGGATACCCACTTGGACCGCTACGCCCCTATTGGCGTGGGCCGGGACGATGGCAAGGAAAAAGGCGAATACTCCCCCATTCTGTACAACACCAGTGTATTTAAGCTGCTAAAGGCCAATACCTTTTGGTTGTCCCCTAC
>CAKZLG010000101.1 GCA_937125035.1 uncultured Maribacter sp.
GGCAAAGAAATAAAAAAATGGACCCCTGGCACGATCATCGTCTTGGTAGTAGGGGTCTTGGTCGCTTATTTCATAACCACCCTGCCCCCAAGTGAAAACGTGGACAGTCTTCCTTTTCTTCTATTGTCCGGTGCCTTGGCGGTTTGCGCCATGATACTACCGGGCATCTCGGGTGCCTTTATCCTAGTACTGTTAGGGTCTTACAAAACCATATTGGATGCTGTGCACAGCAGAAACATTACCGTGGTCCTTACCGTTGCCGTAGGGGCCGTAGTGGGCCTTTTGAGTTTCGCCCGGTTATTGAAATGGATGTTCAAGAATTACCATAACCTTACCTTGGCCCTGCTCACGGGCTTCATCATAGGGTCTTTGAACAAGATTTGGCCATGGAAACGCATTCTGGAAATAAGGGCCTATGGGGAAAAAGAGGTGATCATAGACACCAACACCTCGCCCTTGACCTATGAAGGCGACCCCCAAATTTTATGGGCCGTGGTAATGGCCCTCGTTGGTTTTTGCCTTATTTTTATCTTGGAGAAATCCGCTTCCAAGAAATAAGCCACCCTTTTCATGAACAAGCAACGTACCTTTCTGGACAAATTATTTTTGGTCATCAAGGGCCTGTGCATGGGTGCTGCCAATAAAGTGCCCGGGGTTTCAGGCGGTATTGTGGCCTTTGTGGGCGGTTTCTATGAGGAGTTCATTTACAGCCTGCAAAAAATCAACGGAAAAGCCTTTAAACTTTTGGTCAACGGGCGCTTCAAAAGTCTCTATCGTTATGTGAACGGTACCTTTCTGATCTTGCTCATCTTCGGTATGTTGGTCAGTTATTTTAGCGTGTCCAAGATTTTGGATTACTTTTTGGCGAAAGAGGAATTGTTGGTCTGGGCCGGTTTTTTTGGAATGATATTGGGGTCCATCTATTATATAGGCAAGGACTTCGGGAATTGGACACAAAGTACGGTCCTGGCTGCCATTATAGGTCTGGCGGTGGGCATTGCCATCAGCTTTCTGAGTCCCGCGAAGGAAAATGACAATCTACTTTTTATATTCCTTTGTGGTATGATCAGTGTTTCTGGCATGACCCTCCCAGGACTTTCGGGTTCCTTCATCCTTATTCTATTGGGTAATTATGTACTGCTTTTGGTAGATTCCGTAAATGCCCTCTATGATACCTTTGCAGAGGTTTTTACGGGTGATTATAGTTTTGTACGAAATAGCGAGCGTTTGAAAACCTTGAAGATTTTGGCAATTTTCACTTTGGGTTCCGCCACGGGCCTGGTCACCCTATCCCACATATTGAGCTTTGTGCTGAAGCATTACAAACAGATGACGACCGCCGTGCTATTGGGATTCATTACAGGCTCATTGGGCGTGGTCTGGCCCTGGAAAAAGACCATTTACCAAACCGATGCCACGGGCAGTACCCTTATTGATACCAATGGAGAACCTATCATACTCAACTATCAACGCTACATGCCCAACATGGCACATGCTGAAAATTGGTGGGCCATTTTTTATATTTTGGTAGGAGTGTGCCTCTTATTGGTTTTGGATTGGTACGGTAAAAAAAGAAAACATGCACTATAGTTTTGGGCTGATCGGCAAGAACATTTCCTATTCCTTTTCAAGGGGTTATTTTTCACGTAAATTCCGAGAGCTCAATCTGGATAATCACACCTATGAGAATTTTGACCTTGAGACCCTAAATGGCTTCAGGGCCCTATTGGCCGACCGGCCCGATGTTCAAGGACTCAATGTCACCATTCCCTACAAAGAAGCCATCATACCATACTTGGACGAAATGTCTCCCGAGGCAAAGGCCATTGGCGCGGTAAATACCATTGCCATACAACAAGGCCTGCTCATAGGCCATAATACGGATGCCCATGGTTTTGCTGCCTCCCTGCGGCCCCATTTAAAAAAGTACCATACACATGCTCTGATACTGGGTACGGGTGGTGCCTCTAAAGCAGTGGCCCATGTCCTGGAGCAACAAAACATTGCCTATAGGTTCGTTTCCAGAAGTGGAAAAAAACAAGGGCTCACCTACCCAGAACTTACTGGCGCTATTATAAAAAAACACCTGTTGATCATCAATTGCTCCCCGTTGGGCACCTTTCCCAACATTCAGGAAAAACCAGATATTCCCTATACCCGCATTTCCGAAGACCATCTTTTGTTCGACCTTATCTATAATCCGGAAAAAACGGCGTTCTTGGCCGCTGGTGAAGCCCACGGAGCAAGCATTTGCAACGGCTTAAAAATGTTGGAAGAGCAGGCCGAAAAAGCTTGGGAAATATGGAAGGCGCCATACTAATGGAAAGGACACCACACAGGAATGGTTCTCCTAAAAACCATGTATAGGGCGCATTGCCCCCAACAGACAAGGTAAAAAGTAAACTTATATCCTTTGCCGTTCTTTGTGATGTTACTATCTTGTGTGAAGATACCATATAGCTATGTCTGAAGAAACGAGTCCACAATTGCCTGAAAACGAGGTGCCACCAAGTACACCAGAGAAATCCCATATACAAGAAACGGATACGGATGGCGCCGCTATGGACACCCCAGCCGAAACAGAAGCGCCTACTACTGAGGAAAAAGGCAAAACAGAGAAAGTGGAAGACGGTACCAGTGCCCCGGTTGAGGGAAAGGAGGGCGATATTCATACGGAAATCGATGAATCCAACGCCGAGGATGCCGAGGACAAGGATACGGATAAACGGCACCAGATCCCTATGCCCGACTATCATTCCATGACCATGGAGAACTTAGTGGGCGAACTGCAGCGATTGATCAAAAACGAAAAAGTCCAGGCCATAAAAAAGCATGTGGACGGTATCAAGGAAGAGTTCAATCTTAAATTCCAGGATTTCATAGAACAAAAGAAGGAAGATTTCATAGGTAATGGAGGAAATGAGATCGACTTCAAATACAATTCGGTCACCAAGAGGCAGTTCAATGAGGTCTATAATGACTACCGTGAAAAACGGAACCAATATTATAAAAACCTGGAAAAGGGCCATAAAGAAAATCTGGCCCACAGATTGGACCTCATAGAGCAGTTGAAGGGGTTGGTGAGCATGGAAGAGGACATCAACACCACCTACAACAACTTTAAGAAGATACAAGAAGAGTGGAAGAACGCAGGCCCGGTACCACGGGCGGAATACAACAATGTATGGCGTACCTACCACCACCATATTGAGATTTTCTATGACTTTCTTCACCTGAACAGAGAGCTAAGGGACCTTGACTTTAAGCACAACCTTGAGGAAAAGGAAAAAGTGGTGCAGCAGGCCGAGGCTTTGGCCCATGAGCCCGATCTCAACAAAGCCTTTAGGCAGCTACAACTCTTACATAAAATCTGGAAAGAGGACATAGGCCCTGTGGGCAAGGAACATAGAGAGGAAATATGGGAGCGTTTCAGTACGGCCACAAAGGCCATCCACGAAAGAAGACAGGAGTATTTTAAGCAGTTGGACGCCGTACATGAAGAAAACCTCTTACGTAAGAACGAGATCATTTCCTTGATCCAGCAGCTATCGGACAGCGTTTCCAACAATCATAGGGAACTGCAAAAACAGATAAAACAATTGGATGTCTTAAGGGACGCTTTTTTCAAAGCAGGGAAGGTGCCACAACACCAGAACGAGAAAACATGGAAAGCATTTAAAGAGGCCGTACGTTCATTCAATAGACATAAGAACACATTCTATAAAAACCTGAAGAAGGAACAGCAGGACAATATGGCCAAAAAGAAAGCGCTCATAGCCGTGGCGGAGTCCTTAAAGGATAGTGAGGACTGGGATACGGCCACTGCGGAAATGAAACGAATACAAAATGAATGGAAAGGTATTGGCCATGTGCCCCGCAAGTATTCGGACAAATTATGGAAAAGCTTTAAAGGTGCCTGTAATCATTACTTTGATCGCTTTCATGCCTCTAAAAACAGTGCTTATAAAGAGGAAGAGGAGAATCTCAAAAAGAAAGAGGAATGCTTGGATCGTCTAAAATCTCTGGTTCTCAGCGGTGACAAAGATCAAGATGTGGCCCGTATCAAGGAGCTCATAACAGAATGGAAATCCTACGGCAACGTACCTTTTAAGAAAAAGAGCATCAACCAAAAATTCAATACCGTGGCAGATGCCATTTTTGCTAAGTTGAACATTGGCCAAAAGGAAGCGGAGCTTCTAAAATACGGCAACAAAATACAGCAATTGGCCAAAGATGACAACCAAGAAAGGGCCATTCTGCAGGAACGCTCCTTTATCCGGAAAAAAATTGAGGAAAGTAAGGACGAGATACGACAGCTGGAAAACAACCTACAGTTTTTCTCGGATGCTTCAGAAAGTAATCCGTTAGTGCAAGATGTGATCAAACGAGTGGAAAAACACAAAGAGGCCTTGTCCGCATGGAAAGCCAAACTCAAAAAGCTCAATATTCTACAAAACAACCTGAATAAGGAAAGTCAGGAAGATGCAGCCTTGGAAAACACGGAAGAAGACACCACCCCAACGCAAAACGACTGAGATTCTTTTGCGCATGCATGGTGCCACCTTTTAAATGGCAACCAAGCTTCTAGCGCACCTGATTCTTTCAAGGTTGGTTCAGGGCCAATGGATCTTGGACAACCTTTAAGGTGGTAAGGTATTCCACAAGATGTATTAGCTCGTCTTCCGTCATGACCTTGTCCAGCCCTTCGGTCATTAGGGATTTTTCCATGGGCACTTGGCTTTCTATATCGGTAATTTGGAGTTCCTTCTGCGTTCCTCCCATCATCTTAATGGTCAAAACATCCTCTGTACGGCTCAATATGTACCCTACATAGGTAGTTCCATCCTTCATGGCGATGCTGTAGCCCTCATATCCAAAGCTAATGCCCGCACTGGGGTACATGATGTTGGAATACAGAAATTCTTTGGAAAGCTTATTGCCAATATCCGTAAGGGAAGGGCCAAATTCAGCACCGCCGTCTGAGGTCATATGGCAGGCACTACAGTACATGGCATAGACTTCCTTGCCGTGTTGCACATCTCCGGTACGCTCAACAAGAGCAGCCACATCCAAGGGAGCCCTTTCTTGTTGATCAAGATAGGTTGGCGCATTGACCCTTATGTTGGAATTAAAACTGTTCATGAGCGTCAAGACGGCCGTGGTTTTTAGATCTCCTTGAAGTTGACCTTCCTTGAGGTAGTCAAAAAGGCGATGTTGCCCGCCCCAAGTATTGCCCAGCGCTTCAATGGATTTCCGTTGTAGTGCAAAGGGCATGTCTTTTTTCAGGATATCCATAAGCATATCCACAGCACTGGAATCCCCCAGTCCTCCTAACAATCCTATCAGTTCCATTTTTTTCGACGCCCCTTCAGGTGCGGCGAGATCGGCCGCGATCAATTCTCTACCCCCAGCCTTGAAGAGCAGTTCCAACGCCTCGGTACGCAGTTCCTTATCAATGTTGATGTTGTGCAGAACCCGCATCAAAGCCCCATTTTGGTCCGTCAGCTTTAAATCCCGCAAGGCCAATAACCATTCTGGTGAGCCCTCTATACTGGGCAATATGCTTTTGACCAGTTGCTTGTTCTTGGCCGTACCATTCACAAATTCAGAATCCAATTGGCCCAGGGCCAAGGCACTTACCATGGCTTTCTGTGGGTGCTCCTTCTCCAAAAAGGACATGACCCATTCGTTTTTCTTGGGATGGTCCTTAAAACTGAAGGCCCTAAAATAAGAAGCAAGATCTGTTGTTTCCACATCACCCTCCTCAAGGAGCTCTACCAATAGGGGCACTGTGGCCTCCGCATGAATACGCCAGACAATGTCCTTACCTGCTGGGGATTTCCATGCGCTGCCCACTGCTTTTTGCCAAGCCTTGAAATACGTATTGGGATAGCGGTCCGCTCCAATGCCCAAAGCCTCTAAGTACCATCTATTTCCTTGGTCATGTGCCATGGCCAATTGGGCCCACAGCCCTGCCGCACGTTCCGTACCCACATGGCGAAGGGCAATGGCGGCTTCTCGCTTTACTTGGAGAGATGGATCTTGGATCACCATTTCCACGTAGCGCTCTAGGTTCGTGTCATCCACGTAACGCGCCATTCTAAGCCCCAAGAGTCTATAGTGGGCATCTGCATCCTTCAAGGCCATTTCAATGTAGGTCTTGCCCTTCCCAGGCATTAGGCCCGCCAACCAAAGTGCCCTTGCTTTCGCAGTGCCTCCTTGATCCATTAATTTCAGGAGATGTGCCTCTGCCGATGTTCCAAGAGTATGGAGTGTCTGCCAAGATCGATAGAACGTATCCATATTGCCCGAAAGAATTCCTTCCACAGCTCCGGCCGTAGTTTCCAAGTCCAATTTTTTAGACTCTTGTGGGTTTTCTGTGGATACGTGGTAGATCCTGCCCTGTTCCAGATCCTCTACCTTGTGGCCTCCCACACCACCATCATACCAATCGCTTATGAACAGAGAGCCGCCCGGGGCCACCGCAACATCCGAAGGTCTGAACCAATTATCCTGTGCCTTCACTAAATTTTCAATGCTTGCCGTATAGCCTGCCCCATCTGGGCTTAGGTGATAGGAGCGTACCACATTATGGCCCGGTTCACAATGGATCAACTGGTTTTGAAAACGTTCCGGAAGCAAGGTATCCTCATAGAAAAGTATACCCGTGGGCGATCCTGATCCGGTTTGCAACACATTGGGTACAGTTCCTGGATCGTTCAAATGCCAATGCCGTTTTGGAATCTCTTCTTCCCAACCGGGCCTTCGTTCCCGCCAATTCTTTCCGGTCAGCAGGTCTTTGAAACCATAGTTACCATACTCCATAAGATAATTGATTCGCGTGCCACGGTTGCCATCATCATCATTGTCTGACTGCCATATACCTCCGTAGGAATCTACGGTGAGTTCATATGGATTCCTGAAATTATGGCCCAGTACCTCAACATTCTTGCCGTCCAAATCCATCCTAAAGGCCATGCCCTCTCGGTAGGGGTTGCCATCGGCCCGGAGCGCACCTCCATATTTATCCTGCAGAAGGGTACTGTCCCTATCCATTAATTGCTTTCCTTGATTGCCGTAATTAAAGTACAGCCTCCCATCCGGGCCAAAGACGAATGCATGCACCCCGTGGTCATGGTCCCCACCGCTGAGCCCAGTGAACAGAACCTCTTTGTTGTCTGGAATGTCATCCCCATCCGCATCCGTGAATACGAACACGTTGGGGCTTTTTGAGACGATCACCTTTTCACCCAGCACCGCTATGCCCAAGGCGGAATTAATGTCCTCCCCTTGATAAAAAACCTTTGAGGTATCCGCTTTGCCATCACCATCCGTGTCCTCCAAAATCAATATCCTATCCCCTTTATCATCGTACGGATTGTCAGGGTTGGCGAACAAGCGGTAATTTCTGCCTTCGCAGACCCATACCCTCCCTTTGGCATCCACGGCCATGTTAGTGGGATTCACAACCATGGGCTCTGAAGCAAAAAGCGATAACTGAAGCCCTTGGGCCACCTCCATGCCGGCTAGTGCATTTTCGGGCAAGTGCCGTTCCGCCTCTGTAAGGCTTTCATAGGCAATAGTTGGTGGGGCAGAGTCCTTACAGGCCGAAACCAAAAGCACAAGGGTCAGCAATAACAACACTCTTTTTCGCAAGACGGTAGGAATCATTATTTATAAATTAAAGTTGGACTAAATTTAGGAAAAAAGAAACAAAAACCATCCCGTGGTAGAGGGGTTCGCTGGCGGGAAGATTTGGCTTTCAAAGTCCCAGCACATAAAAAAAGGCCCTTTACGGGCCTTTCGATTTTATAAATGCAAGGGAGGGTTATTTTGCCACGTTCACCGCACGTGTTTCCCGGATAACGGTAATTTTCACCTGACCGGGATAGGTCATGTCCGTCTGTATTTTTTGGGAAATCTCAAAAGACAGCTGAGCGGCCTTTTCATCGCTTACCTTTTCACTTTCCACGATCACGCGCAGTTCCCTACCGGCCTGTATGGCATAGGCCTTCTGTACGCCCCCAAAGCCAAAGGCAATATCCTCCAGGTCCTTCAAGCGTTGAATATAGGAGTCCAGCACTTGCCTTCTTGCTCCGGGCCGTGCGCCGCTTATGGCATCACAGACCTGTACAATGGGGGCTATAAGGGTCTTCATTTCCACCTCATCATGGTGGGCCCCAATGGCATTGCAGACTTCCTCCTTTTCCCCAAATTTTTCGGCCCACTGCATGCCCAAGATGGCATGGGGCGTTTCTACCTCTGACTCTGTGTTGGGCACCTTGCCAATATCATGCAAAAGTCCGGCGCGCTTCGCCAACTTGGGATTGATCCCCAGTTCCGAAGCCATGACCCCGCACAATTTGGCCACTTCCCTGGAGTGCTGTAATAGGTTCTGCCCATAGGAAGAACGGTATTTCATACGGCCCACAGCGCGCACCAATTCTGGATGCAGCCCATGAATACCCAAATCTATGACCGTCCGTTTTCCAATCTCAACAATTTCAGCCTCTATCTGCTTTTCTGTCTTCTTCACAATTTCCTCTATCCGTGCCGGATGTATCCTACCATCCGTGACCAATTTATGGAGGGATAAACGGGCCACTTCCCGCCTTACTGAATCAAAACAGGACAGGATTATGGCTTCGGGCGTATCATCCACAATGATCTCCACCCCGGTGGCGGACTCTAGGGCACGTATGTTTCTACCTTCCCTACCTATGATCCTACCTTTAACATCATCAGATTCAATATTGAAAACGGATACACAATTTTCCACGGCTTCCTCCGTGCCTATACGTTGAATGGTGTTGATCACGATTTTGCGAGCCTCTTGCTGTGCCGTTAGCTTTGCCTCTTCCACGGTGGTCTGTATATAGGCCATGGCATCTGATTTCGCCGTTTCCCGAAGGCTCTCCACCAATTGGTTCTTGGCCTCATCGGCAGACAGACCAGAGATGACCTCCAATTGCTGGATTTGGCTTTTATGCAGTTTTTCCAATTCCGTCTGTTTCTTTTCAAAGAAATCCTTTCTATGCTCCAGATCTTTGATCTTTCCCTCTAATTGGGAATTCAGCTGTTTGTTGCGGGAGAGTTCACTGCTTACTTGGGACTCCTTGTCCCGTGTGCGTTTTTCCGCATCATTTATCTTTTTGTCCTTCCCAATAATTACTTTTTCGTGCTCTGCCTTTAGTTCCAAAAACTTCTCCTTGGCCTGCAGTATTTTGTCCTTTTTTATACTCTCGCCCTCTTTTTGTGCTTCTTGAAGCACTTTGGAAGCCTCTTTTTTGGCATCGGCAATGGTCTTTGAGGCCTTGCCCTTTTCCAAGAATTTGGCTACGCCAAATCCTATGGCCAGTCCTACGACCAGCCCAATAATTATCATAGTAACATCCATAGTAGTTATATATTTAAAAAAAAAGCCCACATTGGAGAAGTTTTGTACAAACTCCGATAAACAGGTTTAGGGCTAACAGACTG
>CAKZLG010000102.1 GCA_937125035.1 uncultured Maribacter sp.
ACGTCGCCAAACCACTTTACCAGTTCAAAATAGTAATAGGCCCTTAAGAAAGTTGCCTCGGCCAAGACCACTTCTTTTCCAGGAAAATCCGTTTTGTCCTTGAACTCCAAAATGTAATTGGCCCTGTTCACCCCTGCGAACATCCAGGTCCAGATGTCCCTGAGCTGTTGGTTCAAAGGGTTGTGAAGCATATCGTCTATTTCCTGTATTCCCGGCACATCAGTGGCGCTCTCACCACCCGCCAACGTATTGTCTGAAGCAATTTCGCCCAACATTACATTGATGTAAGTGGATTGCAACATGTCATAGGCAGCAATAAGGGCACTTTGATAATCCTCCTCGGATTCAAAAAAGTTTTCCGTGGTCTGGTCAAAGGCCTCCACTTCCACAAAATCATCGGAACAGGCCAGGGGAATTGTGATAAGGAAGACACAGAATATGATTTTTTTCATCTTTACGAAATATGTTGTAGTCGTCATCTCGCTTTAAAATTTTAGGTTCAAACCAAAAAGATACGTTCTGGGCACTGGATAAAAACCAGGGTCTATACCTGCCCCAATGGGAGCGCCGGATGAGGCGCTTGGATCATAGCCCCTGTACTTGGTAAAGGTGTATATGTTATTTGCACTGACATATAACCGTAATTTATCTGCCCCGAACTTTTCCAAGGCAGCCTTGGAAAAGGTGTACCCTATCTGGGCATTCTGTATTCTTGCAAAGGAGCCGTCCTCCACGAAATAATCTGAAAAGAGTACATTTGATGTGGCCCCAGTGGTCAACCTGGGTTCCGTGCTGGACGTCCCTTCGCCGGTCCAACGGCCCAATTGGTAAACAGACCGGTTCACCAGGGGTTGGTTCCTTTCATAATTTCGTGCTATATCATTGCCTATGGATGCAAACGTATAGGCGCCGAAGTCCATGTTCTTGTATTTTATGGAAAGATTAAGGCCCATGGTAGCATCTGGGATGGGGTTTCCGATATCCACACGGTCGTTGGGGTCAATGAGACCGTCCCCATTTTGATCGACAAACCTAAGGTCTCCGGGCGCGGCATTGGGCTGGGTAGCATGGGCCGCCACCTCAGCGGCGTTCTGAAAAATACCGTTGGTCTCCAGTCCAAAAAAATACCCAATGGGCTTACCAGCCTCCATCCTGGCTGGGGGATCTTGGCCCACCCCAAAGGAACCGCCCTGTAAAAAGCCTGCGTCATTATTGACGGCAGTGACTTCATTGGTAAGGAAAGTAGCATTATAGTTGATGCCGAAGGAAAAATCGTCCGTAGGGGCATACTCGTAGCCTATGGCAAATTCAAAACCTGAGTTCTCCACCGCACCTCCGTTCACCACGGGTACCTGTGCCCCTGGGGCACTGCCCCCAAGGATGCCGGACACCTGAGGCTGTAGCAAGAGACCATCTGTGGTCCTGCGGAAATAATCTGCTGTAATGTCTATAGCACTGTTGAACAAACGCATGTCCAGACCAATGTCCAACGTCTTTTGTTGTTCCCACTGAATTTCTGGGTTGGGCAGCACCCCTACGGCTTGGCCAAAGACCAATTGGTCATTGAACACATAGGTGCCCTCCCCATTGAGCACCCCTCTAAAAGCGTTTCCAGGTATCCGATCATTTCCCAAGATACCGTAGCTAGCGCGCAGTTTCAAGAAGTTGATGTTCTTACTGTCATTGAGGAAGGATTCTTCACTGACCACCCATCCCGCAGAAGCGGAAGGAAAATAACCAAACTTGTTCTCTGGTCCAAACTTGGTGGACCCATCCCGGCGCAACACCCCCGAAAAGAGATATTT
>CAKZLG010000103.1 GCA_937125035.1 uncultured Maribacter sp.
TTGATGTTCACCCCAACCGAGTTCACACAGCTTTCCACCACACGGTCCAAGGCTATTTTGAGCTTTCCCTGGTCCACGTCATGCTGGTACTGGCCCACCCCAATGGATTTTGCATCTATCTTTACCAGTTCCGCCAAGGGATCTGCCAAACGCCGGCCAATGGATACTGCCCCGCGCACGGTAACGTCATAATTGGGAAATTCCTCGCGTGCGATCTTGGATGCGGAATAGATGGATGCTCCGGCCTCACTCACCACAAAGACGTCTACAGGGTCTTTGAAATACACTTGTTTTACCAAGCGTTCCGTTTCCCTGGAGGCCGTGCCGTTGCCAATGGCAATGGCTTCGATCTTATGGGCATTGGCCAAGGAGGCCAATTTTTTTAGGGCTCCGGAGAAGTCATTCTGTGGGGGGTGCGGAAAAATGGTCTCATTGTGTACCAGATTGCCCTGGGCATCCAGGCAGACTACCTTGCATCCGCTCTTAAAACCGGGGTCAATGCCCAAGATGCGCTTTTCCCCCAAAGGGGCACCGAGCAGCAATTGACGCAGATTGTTGGCAAAAACGGTAATGGCACCATCGTCTGCCTTTTCCTTGGTGGTCTTTAAGAGTTCATTGCTCAGTGAAGGGAACAACAGCCGTTTAAAGGCATCGGTAATGGCGAGGCGAATGTGAGGGGCACTGGCGCTCTGTTCGTTCTTCAACACCCGATTTTCCATACGGTCAATGGCGCGGTCAGCATCTATTTCCACTTTGATGCGGAGGACCTTTTCGGTTTCGGCACGGGCAATGGCCAGAAAGCGGTGGGAAGGGCAGCGGTTCAGGGGTTCGCTCCAGTCAAAATAATCCCTATATTTTTGCGCTGTCTCCGTGTCCTTTTGAGACGGTACCACGGTTGTGGTGATCATAGCATGGCGCTCCAATTGGTTTCGTAGCTGATTTCGGATGTCCGTGCGTTCGTTGATCCATTCCGCAATGATGTGCCGCGCGCCCTCCAGGGCCTCGTCCTCGTTGCGCACGTCGCTGTTGAGGTAGTGTGAGGCCGAATGATCCAAGTTTTCCGCCCGTTGGGCCATGATGATCTTGGCCAAGGGTTCCAGGCCATTTTTACGGGCCACCTCGGCCTTGGTCTTTTTGCTTTTTTTATAGGGAAGGTAGAGGTCCTCTAAAGTCACCAACTCCTCTGCCGATTTCAATTTAGCCTCTAGCTCCGGGGTCAGGGCGTCCTGTTCGGCAATGGCCTTGAGGATGGCGGCCCTACGTTTTTCCAAGGCCTCAAATTGCTCCTTGCAGGAAACGATCTGGCCAATTTGCACCTCGTCCAGACCTCCAGTGGCCTCTTTCCTGTAGCGTGAAATAAAGGGCACGGTACAGTCTTGATTGAGCAGGGCCACGGTATTGTGAAGCGCTTTTT
>CAKZLG010000104.1 GCA_937125035.1 uncultured Maribacter sp.
TAACGGTGGCTGCAGATGTCTATAAATTCTCCGAAAAAGTGATAAAGGTGCCCGTCACCACCATTAATTTGCCCAAGGATATAGAAATCCGCACTTTTCCCGAAGCCATTGAAGTCCTATGTCAAGGCACCATAGCCGTGCTGAAGGATTTGGACAGTGACGCCTTTGTGGTCGAGGCCAATTATGCACAAACAAAAGATGCCAAACAGAATATGCTGCCTGTGTCCTTGAAAAAATATCCTACAACATTGATCAGTGCCACCTTATTGACCGATGAAGTTGAATTTATCCTGCGGAAGAAATGAAAGTAGTGGGTCTAACGGGAGGTATGGGAAGTGGCAAATCCACTGTGGCCAAAATGTTTAAGGAGCTTGGTGTTCCCGTATATGATTCAGACAAAGAGGCCAAAATGCTCATGCAGACCTCAGGCCCTTTACGAAAGGGCATTTGTGATCTCCTTGGCACTGAGGCCTATACTAAAGAGGGCCTTTTGAACCGTGGTTACATTGCCCAACGGGTTTTTGAGGACCGGGCGCTGTTAAATCAACTGAATGCTATTGTGCATCCTGCCGTACGGATCCACTTTAAAGAATGGGCCCAAGCACAAAAAGCGCCCTACATCATCCAAGAAACGGCCCTGCTCTTTGAGAACGGACTCACGGAAAACTATGACGTGGTCATCTTGGTCACGGCACCCAAGGAAATAAGGATAAAAAGGGTCATGGAGCGTGACGCATCCCCGCGCGAAGCTATTGTGGCACGTATGCGCAACCAATGGGAGGATGGGATGAAAAAGCAGGGGTCTGATTATATCATAGAGAATGTTGACCTTGAAAAAACCAAGGCCAAAATCGAGGAAATAAATTCCGCTCTGCTTGAATTTTCCTAGGGCTCACGGATTTTAACATTTTTGTTAAGGTTTGGTTAAACGTACGCATGCCTTAGGTCTAAATCTTTAATTTTAACAAATAATGAACAAGAGGTTATTTGTGCTCTTAGTGGTTCTAATGAGCCTTTCACTTATAGGCTTGATCATTGTCCAAAGCTTTTGGATAAAAAAATCCGTAGAGGATAAGGAAGAACAGTTCTCCACCGCGGTAACGGAGGCTTTGAACAGCGTAACGTCTAAAATAGCCGAAAGGGAAACAAAGAATTACTTTGATCGGTACCTTCATGCAAAAGACAGTGTAGGGGAACTAAAAGGCCAGCAACTGACCAATTTCTTTTTTATTGATAGGGACATCAATTCCAATGAAATACTGCTGTATGAGCATGGCATTTTAGAGGAGGATTATGGTATCTCATCTACGTTCTTTGATACGAATGATGGCAATGACACCACCATCATCAAAAACTATATAAGCAAGCGTACCACCTCCATTTTCAAGGAGGATTTTGATTTGGATGGTAATAGGCCCCGGTTGAACGCCATACAGCGCATAGAGAAAATCGGCGGGCTTTCCTCCATAGAGAAAGCGGCCATGGAAGATGTGTTCAAGACCTATGCCAAACGGGTGCCCATACACAAACGGGTCTCCACCCAGGAAATTGAGCTCTTGCTACAACGTGAACTGGCAAATAGAAACTTTGATATAGCCTATGAATATGGAGTGTACAGCAATGGCTTGCCCACTAAGGTAAAGTCCCGCAAATTCAAATACACCAAGAACAATATTTACAAGGCACCTATGTTCACTGATATGGAAGGCAGTTCCAACTTTGCGTTATTGGTCTCCTTTCCCAAGAAAAAACGTTTTTTGGTGCAGTCCATTTTGGGGTTGGCCCTGTTATCATTGCTTTTTACATTGATTATCGTGGTAGCCTATTCAGGGGCCATCTATCAATTGATCAGGCAAAAGCAGATTTCTGAGATCAAGTCGGATTTCATCAATAATATGACGCACGAGTTCAAAACGCCCATAGCTACGATTAATCTAGCCGTAGAGGCCATTAAGAACCCTAAAATCATTGATGACAAAGAGAAAGTGGCCCGCTATTTACAAATGATCAGGGATGAGAACAAACGAATGCATGCCCAAGTAGAGAATGTATTACGCATCTCCAAATTGGAAAAGAACCAATTGGACATCAGCAAGGATAGGGTAGATGCGCACGACATTATCAATGAGGCGGTGAACCATGTGGAATTGATCATAGGGGATAGGGGTGGCTATGTGAAGACGCACTTGGCCTCGGAAAGGTCAGAAGTGCTTGCCAATGAAATGCATTTCACCAATGTCATTGTCAATATCCTGGACAATGCCATTAAATATTCACCCAACGCACCAAAAATAGACGTGTTCACGGAGAAGGCAAAGAATTTCATCATCATTAAAATCCAGGACGAAGGTGCTGGTATGAGCAAGGCGGTCCTTAAACGGGTTTTTGAAAAATTCTATAGGGAACATACCGGAGACATACACAATGTAAAGGGACATGGCCTGGGCCTTGCTTATGTTAAGAAAATAATAGACGATCACCAGGGTGAGGTTTACGCGGAAAGTGAAAAAGGAAAAGGGAGCACTTTCTACATTAAACTGCCCTTAATATAGAAACATATGGAAACAGCGAATAAGAAAATATTATTGGTAGAGGACGACCCCAATTTTGGCATTGTGCTCAAGGACTATCTATCTATGAACGATTTTGACGTTACCTTGGCCAAGAACGGCATGGAGGGATTTGAGAAGTTTAAGAAGGATAATTTTGACATCTGTATCTTGGATGTCATGATGCCTTATAAAGATGGGTTCACCTTGGCCAAGGAAATACGGGAAAAGAACGAAAACGTGCCCATTGTCTTCTTAACGGCAAAAACCATGAAAGAAGACGTACTAAAGGGCTATAAGGCTGGGGCGGATGACTACCTCAACAAGCCTTTTGATTCTGAGGTGCTTCTAATGAAACTCAGGGCCATATTGCAGCGCAAGGCCTCCAATGGGTTGGCGGACAGTAAGAAGTTCGAATTTAAAATAGGAGGCTTCCATTTGAATTCCAAACTCCGTTTTTTGAAATACAAGGATGAAGAAGCCATAAAACTCTCTCCTAAGGAGAATGAGCTCTTGCGCTTGTTGGCTTTGCATGAAAATGATTTGATGCCCAGGGAACTTGCCCTCACCAAAATATGGCGGGATGACAATTATTTTACGTCCAGAAGTATGGACGTTTACATCGCCAAACTCAGAAAGTACTTAAAACGGGATGATACCGTGGAAATTCTCAATATTCATGGCGAAGGTTTCCGGTTGGTGGTGAAGAACGAGGAATAGCCCCCTGGGTTCTATTACAGCGAAAATCCTCGAAGAAGCTTTATTTGATCTGCATGATCATTTGATGAGCAAATGAATGTGACTTAACAGGAAAAATATTTTCGTTTCCATTTTCTTAAGAAGCATAGAAAAAGCCACTTTTTAAGCACCGTTTTTTCTATGTTCCAAGGCGGACAAGATATGGCCCACAATTTCACTGGGCGATTTGTCTATGGAAACCACCATGGCATTTTTAGGGGGCTCCAAGGTCTCAAATTGGGAGTTGAGCAATGCCAAGGGCATAAAATGTCCGCTTCTTTGCTGCATACGCTGTTGAATGAGTTCACTACTGCCCTCTAAGTGAACGAACACCGCAGATGGTCCAAGACCTTCTCTCAATACCTCCCGGTAACTGTGCTTAAGGGCAGAGCAGCCAATTACCGCACCATGCTGTAGATGGTCCATTGCCAGCTGGTTCAACGCAAGGAGCCAACCCTTTCGGTCACTGTCATTAAGAGGATGCCCTTGCTCCATTTTCACTATGTTCTCTTTGGGATGGTAATCGTCTCCATCAAAAAATGGATAACCCAAGGCATTTCCCAAAAGGGCACCTATGGTACTTTTCCCGCTGCCCGATACGCCCATTATAAAAATAATCCGCTCCTTAATCATACTTTTTATTTTGCAATAGGCCATCCAACCTCTCCAATATCCCGTCTATATCATAATCCCACGGCACCCAATGAGTGTCTGGGTTACGTTTAAACCAAGTGATTTGTCTTTTTGCAAAACGCCGGGTATTTTTTTTGATTTCTGCAATTGCAGTGGGCAATTCCCATGTTCCGTCCAAATAAGCAAATAACTCCCGGTAACCCACCGTTTGCAGGGCGTTGAGATGGCTGTGTTCGTGTAGGGCTATAGCTTCGGCCAACAAGCCCATTTGCATCATGGTATCCACCCTTTGGTTAATTCGATCATAGAGTAGGGTCCGATCCGCATACAGCCCCAAGGTAATCAGGTTAAAGCTCCTCTGGGTCTTGGGCTTGTTCAAAAAGTGGGAATAGGGCTGTTGGGTTCCCAAACATATTTCCAAGGCCCTGATCAATCTGTGTGGATTGTTCAGATCTACTATCTTGTAATACTCGGGATCCAATGCCTTGAGTTGTTCTTGAAGGGAAATGATACCTTGGCGCTCAAAAATATCGTTGAGCCCTTTTCTGATATCCTTGGGCACCTTTGGGAAATGGTCCAGACCCTTGGTCACGGCATCTATATAAAGGCCACTGCCACCCACAAGGATTGCGGTCCGGTGCTGTTTGAAAAGGGTTTCTAACTGAATAAGGGCATCACGTTCAAAATCGCCCACGGCATAATCATCAAAAATAGATCTGTGTTGAATAAAATGATGGGGAACACTGTTCAGTTCTTCTGTTGAGGGTACGGCGGTACCAATGCACATTTCTTTATAGAACTGCCTGGAGTCTGCCGATAGGATTTCCGTGCCCAAATGTTGTGCAATTTGTAGGGCCAGCTTTGTCTTACCAATGGCAGTGGGGCCCACAATGCAAATCAATGTATTATTCATTCAAAACGGTTCCACAATTGTAACAATGCGTGGCATCATCCCTATGGCCCGCCTTGGCGCAATTAGGGCAGGATTGTGTGTTAACATGAACACCAAAATCTTGGGATTTATCGGGTTTTTCAGGGTCCCCTTTGGCATGTTTAGAGAACTCTACGGTTACAATGCCCGTAGGAACGGCAATAATGCCATAGCCCAAAATCATGATGATGGTGGCAAAGAACTGTCCTAAATTGGTTTGGGGGGCAATATCACCATAACCTACAGTGGTCAGGGTAACAATGGTCCAATAGATACTTCTTGGGATACTTGTGAAACCTGCCTCATCACTTTCTATCAAGTACATGATCGTACCCATAATGACGGACAATATCACTACCACATAAATGAACACCGCAATCTTGTTCCTACTTGCCGTAAGGGCTTTTTTCAGTTGTGAGGCCTCACCAATGAACTGTACCAACTTCAAAATCCTGAAGATGCGCAACATCCTGAATATCCTGAAAGCCAATAGTACCTGAGAACCGGCAAAAACATAGGATAAGTAAAGGGGAATGGTAGAAATAAAATCAATGATCCCGTAAAAGCTGAAGATGTAGCTCGATGGTTTTTTTATACAAACAATGCGCGCAATGTACTCTAAGGAAAAGAAAATGGTAACGATCCATTCCAAAATCAATAGGGTTCTATGGTATTCGGCATCTATATAATCAACGCTTTCCAGTAAGATCAAAACAACACTGAAAAGGATGACGCCAATGAGAATGAGATCAAACCATTTTCCCGCTGGGGTGTCCGCTTCATAGATGATTTCATGCAGCCTTATTTTCCAGCTGCGTTGTGTTGTCTTGGTTTTCAAAATTTATCCTGAAAAGGGTATTTGCTTAATAAATTTATGCTTTCTAATGAATGATTCTATGATATAATTGGCATTTTCGGTTGGGTGCATGGGGGTGATTAAGTTTTCTAATATAGCACTATTATTCAATTGATGGTTCAGGTCTACGTATCCCGTGCCCACCAAAGCCCCATTTCTCACCAAGATCACCCCGCGCTCTCCTATGCTTCTGCCCTTGTCCAGCAAAAGAACGTTCTTTTGGCCCAAACATTGATTTAAAAGGGCCTCAGCGGCCCTTTCGTTATAGGTAGCCGTACTTTCTTTGGCTAAACAAGCGCCCTTACAAGCGCCCTCCGTGTACTTTGCACAATTTTTCCTGGCCTCACTAAAACCGTTCAACTTATCGCACAATTGAAACGTCTGGGTTATTTCATAGAGATGGTTTTTGGCACTGATCTCCCCTTTAAAACGGCCATAGGTTCCTTTTTGGCCCTGATACGGCACCACGCCCAATGAAAGATAGCCCTGTGCGGTGGTGGTTGACGCCAAGGTATGGGTGAACATTTTTTTTCGGGGAACATGGTTGTACTTGGGCCTTATCTTTTGGAGTTCCTCCAATTCTTTCAATGCCCCCATCATTTCACTGCCCGTGCGTTCAAAAGTCACCTTTTTGGTCTCTTTCACCATTTTACGGGCACTATCGCCATTTTTTGTAAAGAACTGGTTCACTCTTTTTTTAATGTCCCTGGTCTTGCTGAGATAAATGATGTCCCCGTCTTTGTTGTGTAAGTAAAAAACCCCGGTTTCATGGGGCAAACGGTTTACGATATCCAATTGGCGCTCTGAAAGCTCCCCTTGGTTTTCCTTTCTAATGACCTGTTGTATGATTTCTTTTTTGGAGTCCTTATTAAGCAATAGCTTAAAGAGCTTTAGAGTGGCCAGCGCATCCCCGTTGGCCCTATGGCGGTCGCTTACGGGAATGCCCAAAGAGCGCACCAGCTTGCCAAGGCTATAGGATGGCGCATCTGGCAGCAGCTGCTTGGATAGGTCTACGGTGCAGAGGGACTTTCGTTCAAAGTCATAGCCTAACCTTCTGAATTCCGTTCGTAGGATGCGATAATCAAACTGGGCGTTATGGGCCACCAGCACGCAGTTTTCCGTGATTTCCACAATGCGCTTGGCCACCTCATGGAACTTGGGGGCGGTCCGCAGCATTTTATTGTTGATTCCGGTAAGGTTCACAACAAAGGGTTGAATGTCCTTCTCTGGGTTTACGAGACTTATAAAACGGTCTACCACGTCTTCACCATCAAACTTATGTATGGCGATTTCCGTTATGCCTTCTTCATTGTATTTGCCCCCTGTGGTCTCAATATCTAAAATAGCGTACATCAAATTATATGTTCCTTTTTATGGATTTGGGTGAATTTCCGTGCTACTGTCTAGCGCCAAAGATACTACTGCCAATACGTATCATATTACTGCCCTCCTCTATGGCAATTTCATAATCGCCGCTCATTCCCATAGATAAGGTATCCATGTCCGGAAGGGCGTCTGTAAGGGAATCGTAAAGGGTTTTTAAGCCTTTGAATTCCCGTCTTATCTGGTCCTTATCATCCGTAAAGGTGGCCATTCCCATTAATCCCTTTATTTTGATGTTTTCCATGGCCAAGAAGTCGGCATCGTGCACTAGGGCGCTAAGATCTTGCGCATCAAAACCAAATTTGGTGTCTTCCTCTGCAATATGTACTTGCAATAGGCAAGGTATGACCCGTGTTGCTTTTTTGGCCTGTTTGTTGATCTCCTTTAACAGCTTAAG
>CAKZLG010000105.1 GCA_937125035.1 uncultured Maribacter sp.
TCATTTGAACCTTTAATGAGGGTGGAGAGATCACGACCATTGTACTGGGAAAGGTCCGTTTCAATGTTCAAAAGGGAGAGCAGGGTAGGGGTCACATCCAGGGCACTTGCTATATTATCTATTTTCCTACCGGGTTTTAAGTGGTTTTTCCACTGCATAAAAAAGGGGGTTCTTACACCACCATCATCAGTAGACCCCTTTCGTCCGCGCATGCCGCCATTGTAGCGCCAGCCATTGGGGCCGTTGTCTGACAAATAGATAACGATGGTCTCTTCGGCCAGGCCCAAGGCATTCATTTTTTCCATGAGCCGGCCCACGTTCCCATCAATGTTCTCCACCATGGCCAGCGCGGCCCGGGTAAAGTCAAGCTCTTCCAGTTCCGGGTTCTTATGTCTTTGGACCAGGTTTTTGTCCTTAAATCCATTCCAATGGGCATCCGGCACCTGCATGGGGCTATGGGGCGTATTAAAGGGCAGATAGATGAAAAAAGGCCTTTCCTGGTTCTTTTCCATAAAACGGATGCTATGATCGGTAAGGTCATCCGCAAGAAAACCTTCGCCCTGAACTATTTTGCCGTTGTGTTCCAACATGGGACTGAAATAATTGCCCCAATGGCCGGAAGCAAAACCGTAGTATTCCTCAAAGCCCCTGGCATTGGGGTGGTAAGGCGGCTGCATGCCATTGTGCCATTTCCCAAAAGCGGCCGTTCTATACCCTGCCTTTTTTAAATGATCGGCCAAGGTGGCCACATGGGTCTTCATCCGTTCTCCCCCAGCGGAGGTACCATGCACCCCAAGGTCTGTGAAAAAGTGTCCTGTAAGGAGCTCTGCCCTTGTGGGGGAGCAGACGGGCTGTACAAAGAAATGGGTAAAGGAAACCCCGTTTTTGGCCAGAGCATCAATGTTGGGGGTGCTGAGATTGGTATTGCCATGATGGCTCACATCACCCCAGCCCTGATCATCTGCCATGATCAAGATCACATTGGGCCCTTTTCGCTGTTCCTTCTCATGGTGGGGGTATGGGTGTGTCTCCCCACAGCTGGTTAACCACAGGAAGCATGATCCCATCAGCCAAAACAAATTTACCTTCATTCTTTTTCTTTTATAGCCAGGCCCACCATGGAGTCGGCCGTACCGTAATACAGAAACCATTGCTTTTTAAAATAGACGAGCCCTTGGATAAAGGTGGTGCCGGCCGCATATTGCCCACTTACCTCATGCGGTAGGCTGGGGCATATAAAGGGTTCTTCCATGCGGGCCACCAATTGCGTGGGGTCTTCCGGGTCAAATAGCGCCTGGGCTCCGCAATAGGTACCTTCCGGGTATTGCGCTGATGCCCCTTCGCCTGTTAAGTTTTTGCCGTTGTAGAACAGGAGGATGCCCTGATCGGTAAACAGGGCGGGTGGCCCAGGTTCCGTAAGGTGGCTGTCAAAATCGCCCGGGGTGGGTTCCATAACCTGCAGCAGCGATCCATCCGCCTGGGTCATGGGTGTCCAGTTGAGTCCGTCCTCTGAGGTGGCCAAGTTCACAAAGAGTTCGCCCCAATACATAAGGTAGTTGCCATCGAATTTCTTAGCGACCAATCTGCCATTGACCAATTCGGTCACCATGGCGCCCGATTTGCTCCAAATGTCCAAAAACTTACCATCATCTGCGCTTTGGAACACCGGTCCGTTCTTCGTCCAACTTTTCAGGTCCTTGGAATGGGCACTGGAAAGTCGCGCCACATCATTGTTCCAACTTGTGTAGAGCATAATGTAATTGCCATCTGGAGTTTCCACAATGCGGGGGTCCTCAATGCCCCCGGGATGGTCCCATGGCCTAAAGGCATCGTTCTGGGGAAAGAGCACCGGTTCAGGGTATTTGGTAAAGTGGATGCCATCTGTGCTATAGGCCAGGCCTATCCGGGAGGTGCGTTCCCCCAAAATGGCCTTGGGGTTGTCCTCGGCCCGGAAGAGTAGAAACACCGTATCATTTCGAACAATGGCCCCTGGGTTAAAAACGTCCGCTCTTTGCCAGCGCACTTCTTTTTCGGTGATGGGGTCGGTAAAGACAAAAGTACTGTCTGCTGTGAGGATTGGATTGGTCGGCGCCTTTTCAAAACCCAACATCCATTTTGCCTTGCTTGGTGGGTGGGTTTTGGCCTCGTCCTTTTTGGGCGCACAGGCAAAGAGAAGAAGAACGATGCCTGAGCACATTATTCGTTGTTTTTTGGTGATGCCCCACATTTTTATTGACCATGCCATGCTTAAAGATGGTCATTTTTTTTGAAATTGCCTGAATTTTATTTTCAAGGCTTGCTTTGTAGTGCGCCGGACTTTTACATCCGTGAAATTTGCAGTACATTGAGGCATGAATATGCATATCTTGAGAATTTCCGGTTGCCTTTTGCTTCTTCATTGCTTAATTTGCTGCAAGGATAAACCTGCGGTGCGCTCCCTTCAAAAGGATGTAATCCAAGAGGATACGGTGGCCCTTTTACAAGAAGAAGTGCCCCCGGCCCCGGTATTGCGCAGTTTTGAAGGCCTGGCCGATTCCACCTTTATTCGTTTGGCCGATTTCAGCGATGGTTTTGCGTATGATATGCGGTATGCCACGGAAAACAATTTCCTAAAGGCGAAGGTCTACGACTGCGCAGAGTGTTATACCCGAGTAAAGACCGCCAAGGCTTTGATTGCCGCCAATGAAGAATTTAGGGAAAAAGGCGTGAAGATCAAATTTTTTGATTGCTACCGGCCCAATTCCGTGCAGTATAAAATGTGGGAGATCGTTCCCAATCCACAATATGTGGCCAATCCAAAGAAAGGGAGCATCCATAACAAGGGCGGTGCGGTGGATATAACGTTGGAAACCTTGGCCGGACAGGAATTGGATATGGGCACCGACTTTGATTTTTTTGGGAAGCGGGCCTACCACGATAATCGAGATCTGGCACAGGACATCTTGGACAACAGACAATTATTGAAAGAGACCATGGAAAAGTATGGTTTTTGGTCCATTAGAACGGAATGGTGGCACTATAATCTTTCCGCCGCCAGTAACGACCCCATTGCCAATTTTAAATGGGAATGTGAATAAAACAGGAAAAAAGACCACATGAAACAGCTCATTACCTTTATCGCGATTCTACAGCTCTTAGGATTAAAGGCACAAGATACCATTATGCCCCTGTGGCCAAAAGGTGCGATTCCCAATCATATTGTCTCCGCAGAAAAGGAACTTATACGCCATGACGGCATAACCATCATCAGTAAAGTACAAGAACCCACGATAGCCGTGTATCTGCCCTCCCAGCGGAATGCCACAGGTAGGGCCATGCTTATCTTCCCCGGTGGGGGCTATGGGGTGCTGGCCTATGACTGGGAAGGGTCGGATATTGCCAAGTTTTTGAACGCTAAGGGCATAGCGGGTATAGTGGTGAAGTATCGGTTGCCCTCGGATGTTTCCCAAAAAGACAAACATCTGGTACCGCTGATGGATGCACAACGAGCCCTGCGTTTGGTTAGGCACCACGCGTCCGATTTTCATATAGACCCCGAGAACTTAGGCATTATCGGGTTTTCCGCAGGGGGCCATCTGGCGGCCACCTTGGGCACCCATTATGAGGATACGGTCTACGAGACCATAGATACCATTGATGCCCTTAGTGCCAGGCCCAATTTCATGGCCTTGGGTTACCCTGTCATAACCTTTAGGGAGGGCACCCATAGCGGATCTAAGTCTAATTTGTTGGGCAATGACCCTAAAGAGGAATGGCTTACCTATTTCTCCAATGAGAAGCAGGTAAGCGAGGCCACCCCGCCCACATTTTTATTTCATGCCACGGATGATGCCGGGGTTCCTGTGGAAAATAGCCTGTTGTTCTATACGGCGTTGAAGGAGAAAGGGGTGTCTGCCACGATGCTCATTTTCCCCAAAGGCGGGCATGGATTCTCGTTGGCCACGAAAGACCCTTTTCTGCGTACGTGGCCAGAGCGGATGGTGGAATGGATGGAAAGTTTGGAATAGGGGATAGGATTTTTTTAAAAAGATAGAGGGTAATCTGTTTTACTTTTTTATTTTTGCAGTCCCATTATAAAAACGACGGCAATGGCTGTTTGCTTAATAAGGGAAAAAGATAAGAGACTCGCTTTTGCGTTTCTTTACATTATTTCGGGATGTAGCCCTTCGACTTCGCTCAGGATAAACTGCACTACAGTATATTTTGGGTGATCGAGAAACTATGATTTAAGATTCGCTTTTGCGTTTCTTTACATTATTTCGGGATGTAGCGCAGTCCGGTAGCGTACACGCCTGGGGGGCGTGTGGTCGCAGGTTCAAATCCTGTCATCCCGACGAA
>CAKZLG010000106.1 GCA_937125035.1 uncultured Maribacter sp.
CTCTCCATTGTCATGGGGTATTATTTCTCCTGTGCTTCTTTTTCTTTGTTCTTTACCCCATCGGTCAACATCGTATTGCAAAAAGGGCATCCGGCCGCAATGATTTCGGGTTGGGTTTCCAATGCCTCTTCGGTACGTTCTATGTTCACCTCCTTATCGCCCTTTTCAGCCTCCTTGAACATTTGGGCACCGCCGGCACCACAACAAAGGCCGCGTTGTTTGCAGCTTTTCATCTCCACCAATTCGGCATCCAGCTTGCGGATAAGGTCCCTGGGAGCCTCATAAACACCGTTGGCCCTACCCAGATAACAGGGGTCGTGAAAGGTGATGCGCTTGCCTTTGAAAGTACCTCCCTGCAGGGTTATTCTTCCTTCGGTAAGCAACTGTTTCAAAAATTGGGTATGGTGTACCACTTCGTAGTTGCCCCCCAGGCCAGGGTATTCGTTTTTTAACGTATTGAAGCAATGGGGACAGGCGGTGACCACCTTCTTGACCTCATAGGCGTTCATCACCTCTATATTGGTCACGGCCTGCATCTGAAAAAGGAATTCATTCCCTGCCCTTTTGGCAGGATCGCCCGTACAACTTTCTTCCGTGCCCAACACGGCAAAGGAGACTTCAGCCTTGTGCAATAGTTTTACAAAGGCCTTGGTGATTTTTTTGGCCCTATCGTCAAAACTACCGGCGCAGCCCACCCAGAACAACACCTCGGGCTGTTGGCCCGCGGCAAACATCTCTGCCATGGTAGGTACTTTAATTGGTGCTGACATTGTGCTATTTTTTAGGATTCCGTACTCCAGTTCAATCGGTCCATTTGATTAAATGGCCAGGGAGCACCATTGTTTTCTATGTTGCCCATCATATTGTTCAAGTCTGATGGCGCGGCAGACTGTTCCATGACAAGGTATTGACGCATGTCCATAATGATGGACAACGGGTCTATACTCACGGGGCAGGCCTCCACACAGGCATTGCACGACGTGCAGGCCCATAGTTCCTCCCGGGTAATGTAATCATCCAACAATTGCTTGCCATCGTCTTTAAAAGTGCCCTTGTTGGCCTCGAGATTCTTACCCACTTCCTCCAAACGATCCCGGGTATCCATCATGATCTTTCGGGGCGAGAGCTTCTTTCCCGTCTGGTTGGCGGGACATTCGCTTGTGCACCGCCCACACTCCGTGCAGGTATAGGCATTCAACAACTGTACCCAATTGAGATCCATTACGTCCGATGCACCAAATTTATCGGGCACTTCGTTCTCCGCGCTTTCCGGGCTGGCAAAAGGATCGGCTGCGGGGTCTAGCATCATCTTCACCTCGTTGGTGACGGCCTCCAAGTTTTTAAACTGGCCCATGGGCTTTAAATTGGCGTAAAAGGTGTTGGGGAAGGCCAAAAGAATATGCAGGTGCTTGGAAAAATAGAGGTAGTTCAGAAAAAATAGGATGCCCGCAATGTGCAGCCACCAAGCAGTGCGCTCCACTACCATCAAACTTTGTACACTGAGCCCATCCAATAGCGGAGTCAGTAAAGAACTTATAGGAAAAGCCCCGGCTTGGGCATACCCCTCCGCCCCCATTTGTTGCAACTGGTGATCTGCGGCATTCATGGTAAGAAAAAGGACCATGAGCACCAGCTCAATATACAGGATAAGGTTCCCATCCTTTTTAGGCCAACCTTTCATTTCCGGTTTTAAAAAACGCTTTAAGCGAATGACATTTCTTCGCAGCCAAAATACCACTACGGCCACAATGACCAACAGGGCCAAAATTTCAAAAGAAGCGATGAGGACATCATACAACGGACCCATGAAGGCAAAAAGTCGATGGGTGCCAAAGATACCGTCAATAATGATTTCCAACACCTCTATGTTGATGATCACGAAACCCACATAAACAATAAAGTGCAAGAGCCCCGCTATGGGGCGCACCACCATTTTTTGCTGTCCTAGGGCGATCCTTGCCATATTTTTCCAACGCTCTTGCCTGTTGTCACTGACGTCAACATCCTTACCGAGCAGAATGTTGCGCCGTAAACGACCTACGTTCCTAGCAAAATAGCCTACGCCCACTAGCAATAGGAGCACAAAAAGTATATTGGGTAAATACTCCATTTATTCCTCTATTTTTTCAGCTGGATCTTCTTCGGGCACGGTATACTCCTTTTGTTTTTTGCCGAATACGGAAACATTCACATATCTTTTTGGGTTGAGCCTAAAGTCCTGTAAAAGCAGGTCCAACTCTCTGGAGGCGGCGTTCAAATGGGCGTAAAGTTCTTCATCGTTCATTAATTTGCCCAAAGTGCCCTCCCCGCTGTTGATTTTTGCCATAATTTGGTCCAGTTGTGCCACGCTTGCGGACAGACTCGTGAGCGTATTGGGCAGGCCGGCATTGTTCAAGGAATCCGAGAGCATGGCGAAATTGGCGCTCAATTGCTCAAAGTTGGCCAAGGAATTGCCCAATTTGGTCTCATTTTCCTGCAAAAGCGCATTGAAGGTCTTGGCACTACCATTTAAACTTACCATGAGGTCATTAAGTCCTGTAATGGCCCCTTGCAGATCTTTTTTCGTCTTGGCGTCCAACACGTCGTTCACATTGATCAAAACAGAATCAGCATCAGTAACGGCCGACTCAAACTTCCGCACCAAAGGGGTGAGCTTTTCCTGAGCCAGTTCCGTAAGCCCTGGCCTTGTTGACGAATTTAAGGTGTCTCCCGACTGTACCGTGGGCCCCTGGTCAAATACAGGGTTGATCTGCAGGCCTTTACCGCCAATAATTCCTGTGTCGTATAGCTCCACGGTACTGTTTCTTGAAAATGTGAATTCACTATCCACTGAAAAAGTGACCACCAAATTACCTTGGGCATCCATGAATTTAATGTTGGTCACCTTGCCCACGCCAAACCCGTTTATGGAAACCACGGTACCGGTCTGTAGCCCTCCCACATTGGGGTAAACGGCGTAGAGTGTTTTGCTGTTGTCAAAAATTGGGGAGGATTTTAGGTAACTGAAGCCCATAATGAACAATAGTACCCCTCCAATGACAATGATTCCCGTTTTAACTTCCCTTGAGAGCTTCAAATGACTGATTTTACGATTTCAAACAAAATTAGGCATAATAATGAGACAAATTCCACTTATTCCGAAACCACTTGCAGGGCCTCCGGTACGGGTATTCGACCCCCATCCTTGTACGCTACGATGTATGATGATGTATACCCTTTCAGCGCGGCACTGGCCTGTAGTTTTTCAGCGGCCTTATACGAGGTGGTCTCCCCGTAAAGGTAACGAAACAAATTTTTAAAGGGCTCTTTGGAGATGTTCCCCAGGCCATTGAAATTACTGGGCACTAAGGCCAAATCCTTACCACTTGCCATAATCTGAACTTTAAACAAAATTGAGCCGCCCTGCGCCTTTTCAATGACTTCTTTCTTCTTCTTTTCCACTTCTGGTTGAGAAGTGGTATTGCTTATCTCCGTTGGCCCATTCCCCGAGTTTACCTCTTGGACCACCGGTTCTGGCTTTGGATTTTCTGTTTTCTCGGAGATCACCGCCTTTACCGAATTCGAGCTATTTTCAATGGTGCTTTTGGTTTCCTCCACGACCTCTTTGGGGGGTACGGTGGACACAATCGCACTTTTGGGCTGCACACCTTCTTTATATTGAACAATGGCATTGGCGATGGCCACCCCCATATCGGTCTGGCCTTTGCTAGAGTTGAGATAGGCGCCTTCGTTCTTATTCGTGAGAAAACCGGTTTCCACAAGTACGCTGGGCATAAATGTCTGGTGCAGTACAATAAAACCCGCTTGTTTTACTTTCCGGTCATTTCGCTTTAGTTTACCCGAAAAATTATCTTGGATCATCTTGGCCAAGGCAATACTCTGGTCCAGGAACTCCTCTTGCATGATGGTGAGCCCAATTACGGATTCCGGGGAATTGATGTCATAATCCGCGTACCGGGTCTCATAGTTGTCCTCTAAATAAATGACCGAGTTTTCCTTTTTCGCAATTTCAAAATTTTGCTTGTTGGCATGGAGCCCTAAAACAAAAGTTCCTGCGCCATGGGCATCTGAGGTATGCGAATCACAGTGCACGGATACAAAAAGGTCCGCGTTGGCCTTATTGGCGATCTCACCCCGTACGTACAAATCCACAAAGGTATCGTCCTTACGGGTGTAAATGACCTTAATATCCTTATGTTTTCCCAGCAGTTCACCTACTTTGAGAACAATGTTCAAGGCAATGCTCTTCTCCAAATAACCGTTACCCAGATTGCCGGGGTCATGACCGCCGTGCCCAGCGTCCAGAACCACAATGAACGGCTCTGTATCCCATGGCCCGTTGACCGGTGGCGAAGTAGCTTGCAAGAGCGGTGAAATGGTAGAAAATAACAGTGCAAAAAGCAGTTTCGTTTTCATATGCGCCATAGGCCCTAAAGCCCGTATCATGGTTAAAATTATGGTAATTCCCTGTAAGGGGAATCAAAAATATATGTAAGTTTGACATTTGAAACCAACGGCTTGCCCAATTGCCAAACGCTTACAAAAATAGGATATATAGCCTTGCAATCAAATAAACACCACGTACTTTTCCTATTGGTTCTTTTTGTTGGCGCGTTTTTCTCCCAGGCACAAGAAGATAAGGTTGTGCCCCTCAACATCAACGTTACCGAGACTCCCAGAGATACGATCATGGCCCCCTTAATGCCCATGCCCGTTGTGGCGGATAGCCTTGTGGCGGATTCCCTGGCCCGGGACACACTGAACAAAAAACCGCCCCTCTTACTGGATAAAATAATGTACAAGGCCAAGGACTATGTAAAGCTGAGCCAAAGAGAGAACAAGATCTACCTGTACGATGAGGCGGAGATCTACTACCAGGACACCGAGCTCAAGGCGGGCATCATCATCATGGATTACATCAAAAACGAGGTATATGCCGGTAGAATGAAGGATTCCTTGGGCAATTATACCCAATTGCCTTATTTTAAACAAGGGGAAAACGTAGTCGTCCCGGATTCCATCCGTTTTAATTTTGATACCCAAAAAGCACTGATCTGGAACTCTAGAACGGAGCAACAGGCCAGTGCGGGAGCCCTTGGGAGTGAAAGCATGAAGGTCTATGCGGAAACCACCAAAAAAGAAAACGATTCCGTTTATTTTATGAGTGAGGCAAGACTGACCACGGCGGAGGACACCATAAACCCAGATTATTACATAAGGATACGGAAAGCCAAATTCGTACCCAAAAAGAAGGTCATTGCTGGGCTCAGCAATATTTATATTTCAGACGTACCCACGCCCATTGCCATGCCCTTTGCCTATTTTCCGTTGAGCGTGGGCCGGGCCGCCGGGGTGCTCATGCCCTCCTTTGGCAATCTACCGGAACAAGGCTATTTCCTTCAGGATTTTGGCTATTATATTCCTTTTGGGGACTACGCCGATCTGACCCTTACGGGGGATTTTTACACGAACGGCAGTTATGGTTTCAGGGCGCAATCCGTCTACACCAAAAGGTACCGTTACCGCGGTAATTTCAATTTTAGATATGAAAACCTGGTGACCAGCCAAAAAGGCTTCAGTGATTATAGTTTACGGCAGAACTACAACCTTCAACTATCCCACTCCCAAGACCCAAAGGCAAGTCCCAATTCCCGTTTTTCCGCCTCGGTGAACTTGGGCAGTAGTGAATATTTCAGGAACTCCCTGCAACAGCGCAACCTGCCCAACACACAAAACAACACCTTGTCCTCGTCCATATCCTATTCCAAGACCTTCCCGGCCTACCCATCCGTAAACATGAGTGTTACGGCCACCCACTCTCAACTTACATCACCTACCGCCGCTACGGAAAGTGTGGACAATATTAATATGACCCTGCCCACCTTCCAGGCCAGTGTAGAACGGATCTTCCCCTTTGCCAAACGCGAGGGCATCAAAAAAGGGGCCCTACAGAACATCAACTTTCAATATGAGGTCAATGCCCAGAACCGGCTTACCACCAATGACGAGGATTTTCTAACCGGCCGTATGTTTGATAATGCCCAGGTAGGGGCACGCCACCGCTTGCCAATCAACACCAACTTTAAAGTCGCTAAATTCTTTAGTGTGAGCGTTGGAGGCAATTATGAGGATGTGTGGACCCTGGAAACCTTCAACAGGAGATTTGATGAGGATGCCCAGACCGTGGTCACGGACACCATAAGTGGGTTTGATCGCTATAATCAGTTTAATTTCAGTGCCAGCGTGGGCACCACCCTGTACGGCACCTTTAATTTTGGGGAAGACAAAAAAATACAGGCCATACGCCATGTTATGCGGCCACAATTAAGTTATGGGTATGCGCCCTCGTTTGACCAGTATTATGACGAGTACATTGACGGCAATGGACGCGTGGTGCAGTTCAGCCGTTTTCAAGGCACCTTGAACGGTGCACCGCGCTTGGGGCGATCCAATAGCCTTGGTTTTTCCTTGAGCAATGTCTTGGAGGCCAAGGTAAAAGACAAGGACTCCACCAAATTGGAGCCCAAAAAAGTACCCTTATTGAGCAACCTGAACCTTTCAACGGCCTACAATCTTGAATCGGATTCGCTGCGTTTAAGCCCCTTGAACATCAACGGGGGCACCAACATCCTCAACAACAAAATGTCCATCAACTTTGCAGCCGGTCTAGACCCTTATGCCATAGACAACAACGGACGTAGGATCAACACCCTGAACATAGAGAACGGGGGCAGTCTTTTTAGACTTACAAGGGCCAATGCCAACATTTCTTATGCTATAGACAGCGAAATGTTTGGAAGAAAGGACCGGGAGGAGGAGGAAGAGGAAGAAGACCCCTTTGATTATGTGGCCCAAAGTGGGGGAAGAACGGACGATCTTTTTGGTAGGGCAGACAGTTTCCAGGATCGGCCCGTGGATCCACGCGATTCAGAACAGGATAAGGAAAACCCTATTTACGGCACTAAGTTGCCTTGGAGCTTTCGGTTGGCCTATACGGTAAACTACCTCAACTCTGCCCGGCAGAATGATATTAGCAGCCATTCCTTGATGTTTTCTGGCGATATAGAGCTCTCTCCACGCTGGAAGGTGGGCGGTTCTTCTGGTTATGATTTTAAGAACCAAGGTTTTACCCTGACCCAATTGCGCTTTGAGCGTAATCTGGGCAGTTTCAACATGCGCTTCAACTGGACCCCGTTTGGGGAATTTAGGCGCTGGTTTTTCTTTATCGGCATAGATGCCTCCATCCTCAGCGACCTGAAATGGGAAAACAGAAGCCAACGGATACGAAATTAGGCGGTTGGTTGATTGTTGGTTGCTCGTGGTTTGTTACTTATTGTTCGTTTCTCGTTGTTTCTAATTTTTAATTGGTTATTGTTTATTCCTGGTTCCGTTCCACGCTCTTCAACGATGCCTAGGGGCCAGTGCTCTGGACAAACGTTTCTCGTTGCTCGTAATTTTAAATTGGTCATTGGTTATTACTCATTGCTTATTGCCCTCTTCGACTGCCCACTGCCCACTGCCCAATGCGAATGCCCACTGCCTGCTGCTTTCTGCGTACTGCTTACTGCTAGTTGATTGGTTATGGGTTTTTGCGCTTGCAATTGATACTTTAACTTTTACCTGGCATTGCAACTATGTCCTTTTGCGCATTATCTTTACATGTGCAATTCAATCCAATAGACAACTTATGAAAAAAATCATACATACGCCCAATGCCCCGGCCCCTATTGGCCCTTACAATCAAGCCATTTTGGTCAACGGTACGCTTTACATTTCCGGGCAAATTG
>CAKZLG010000107.1 GCA_937125035.1 uncultured Maribacter sp.
AAATTTTTTCTCTTGGCGGTACTTGTGCTGGCCTTTGGCTGCGGGGACAAAAAGGATGCCGAGACAAAGGCGGTGTCCGAATTTAAAGTACCAGTGGAGTACTACACCTTAGACAATGGCCTTAAGGTGATCCTATCACAGGACAAGACCTCCCCCACTGCCATTGTGGCCGTGTATTACAACATTGGCTTTCGGATAGAGCCCAAGAACCGTACCGGCTTTGCCCATCTTTTTGAACACATGATGTTCCAAGGTTCCCAGAACATGGGTAAAATGGAGTTCATAAAGCTGGTCCAGGAAAACGGAGGTGTCCTTAACGGATCCACACGTTTTGATTTTACCAACTATTTTGAGATTGTGCCCTCCCATAAATTGGAAACCATGCTCTGGGCGGAAGCAGACCGTATGCGGGGACTTGATATTACCCAAGAGAACCTCACCAACCAGCAGGGTGTGGTGAAAAACGAGGTCAAGGTAAATGTGCTCAACCAACCCTATGGGGGCTTTCCTTGGTTGGATATGCCGCAACACGCCAACACCAACTGGTACAACGCCCATAATTTTTACGGAGACCTAGAAGACTTGGATGCTGCCAATTTAGAGGATGTGGCCCGTTTTTTCGAGACCTATTACGCCCCCAACAATGCGGCATTGTCCGTAGTGGGGGATTTTGAACTGGAAGAGACCAAGGCATGGATAGAAAAATATTTTGGAGACATCCCTGCTTCGGAACTACCTCCAAAACCGGACATTTCCGAGCCCAAACAGACTGCTGAAAAGCGAATAGTGAAAGACGACGCCCTGGCCAATAACCCCGCCATAGCTTTGGCCTACCACATGCCAGAAAGGAATACACAGGCATACTATGCCATGGGCCTATTGGACCAGATCTTGGTGCAGGGGGACAATAGCCTTTTGGCCCAAAAACTGGAAAAGGAAAAAGGATACACCTCAAACGTAAGCGGGGGCATCAATTACTTGGGCAATATGTTCAATTACCAAGGACCCATGCTTTGGATGTACGACCTAACGTATGATAATGACACCACACAGGAAGAAATCCTATTGGCCATAGATGAGGTCATGGACACTTTGAAAACCACTATAGACCAAGAGATGATCGATCAGGCCATTATAAAGATACGCTCACAACTGTATGACGATATAGGGGGTACTTTTGGTCTTGGTAGGGCAGACCTACTCTGCTCCTTTGCTCTTTTTGACGATGATCCTTCGCGCATCAATACCTTAGAGGAATCCTTTAAAGCGATTACTCCGGAAATAATCAAAAATACGATTGACGAGTATTTGGTGAAGCGCAACAGAACCGTGCTTACCGTAAATCCGTTATTGGCAGAAAACGAAAAAACACCATCCTTATGAAACAGTATTTCCCATACATCATAGCCCTCGCCTTTTTTGTGAACACCGTGGCACAAGAAAAAGAGATGCCCCCACAAGGAGGGGAGCCTAAAAATTTCACCCTTCCAAAAAAAGAGGTCGTCACCTTGGATAATGGCCTTACCCTAGTCATGGTGCCCTATGGTTCCATACCCAAGGCCACCATACAAATGAGCATAAAGACGGGCAATATTGATGAAAACGAAGACCAAGTATGGTTGAGCGACCTCTTGGCCGACCTTTTGGAAGAAGGAAGTGCCACAAAATCCGGTAAAGAGATTGCCGATGACATGGCGGGCATGGGGGGCAATTTAAATATTGGAGTTGGTTTGCACACCTCCTCCATCAGCAGTGCGGTGCTCTATGAATTTGCACCGGCAGCCATTGCGGTCATGGCCGATGTTCTGAAGAACCCAAAATTTCCGGAATCGGAATTACAACGGTTAAAGGACAACATGAAGCGAGACCTTTCCGTCCGCCTGTCCAGACCACAAGCACAGGCCAGTAGGGACTTTTACGCCACCATTTACCCAGACCACCCGTATGGGCGTGTATACCCTACCGATGCCATGATCGATTCCTATACGGTAGCGGATATAAAAAAGTTTTATGACAAGCACTTTGGTGCCCTGAGGACCACTGTTTACGTTGCTGGTAACTTTGATGCCGCTGCCGTGGAAGCAGCGGTGAAAACCAATTTGGGCGATTGGAAAGAAGGGACTTCCGCCAATTACAATGTGGCAGAACCTGTGACTTCCAGTGAAGTGAAGATCATTGACCGGCCAGATGCACCACAATCCACTATCTACTACGGCCTGCCCACGGTAGGGCCTTCCCATCCCGATTTTGTGGCCCTAGATGTAACGAACTCCATCTTGGGAGGCTCCTTCGCTTCGCGCATCACCAGCAATATCAGAGAGGATAAGGGCTATACCTACTCCCCTTACAGTAGTTTGGATACGAACTACAAGAGCGGGGTCTGGTATGAGGCCGCGGATGTAACCACGGAGCACACGGGCGCCTCTCTAGAGGAAATCCAAAAAGAAATAAAACGGCTACAGGAAGAACCCCCTACCCAAGAAGAAATGGATGGTATCATCAATTACGAGTCGGGCATCTATGTCCTTCAGAACTCCACGCCCAATGGCATTATAGGGCAGTTGATATTTTTGGATACCCATGACCTGGATGAATCCTTCTTGACGAACAAGGTAAAGAACATGCATGCCGTGACCCCGGAAAAGGTACAGGAAATGACACAGAAATACATTAGACCGGAAAACATGACCCTGATCGTTGTGGGCGATAAGAACAAAATACAGGACCAGATACAGGAAACGGTGCAAAAACCCCTAAAGCAGTAAATATACTAAAGAGAGGGTATCTAAAAAGTCCATTCTTCTGTCGATTCTAGCAGCGTCGAGCACAGTGCGATATTTATCGTCAATATAGCTGAACAGCGCTAAAGGTGACCGTTTTGATCAAGAAGCCTTTTTTAGATACCTTCTTTTTTTATCTGATCAGTTTTTTATATTTAATCCGTTTGGGCATGATATCCGCACCAAGGCGTTTTTTCTTGTTTTCCTCATAATCGGAAAAAGAACCTTCAAAGAAATACACTTGGGAATCCCCCTCAAAAGCCAAAATATGGGTACAGATACGATCTAGGAACCACCGATCGTGAGAGATGACCACCGCACAGCCAGCGAAATTCTCCAGACCTTCTTCCAATGCCCGCAGGGTATTCACATCCAAATCGTTGGTAGGCTCATCCAACAGCAGCACATTGCCTTCCTCCTTTAGGGTCATGGCCAAATGCAATCTGTTCCGCTCCCCACCGGAGAGCATGGTCACTTTTTTGTTCTGCTCACTGCCAGAAAAATTAAACCGGCTCAAATAGGCCCGGGAATTCACTTGTCTTCCCCCCATCATGATCAGTTCCTGTTCATCACTGAAGTTCTGCCAAATGGTTTTCTCTGGGTCTATATTGGAATGACTTTGGTCTACGTAGGCAATTTTGGCCGTGTCACCAACAGTAAAGGTGCCCTTATCAGGGGTTTCCTCTCCCATGATCATTCTGAAAATGGTGGTTTTACCGGCCCCATTGGGTCCTATGACCCCCACAATACCGGCCTGCGGAAGTTTAAAATTCAAATCCTCATAGAGCAGTTTATCACCATAGGCCTTGCTCACCCCGTTGGCCTCCAATACATTGGTGCCCAATCTAGGACCGTTGGGGATATAGATCTCCAGTTTTTCATCGAGCTGTTTTTGATCTTGGCTCATGAGCTTGTCATAATTATTGAGCCTCGCCTTCTGTTTGGTCTGTCTTCCTTTGACCCCTTGGCGTACCCACTCCAGCTCACGCTCCAACGTTTTTTGCCGTTTGGAAGCGGTTTTGGATTCTTGCGCCATTCGCTTTGACTTTTGATCCAGCCAAGAGGAATAGTTTCCTTTCCAGGGAATACCCTCCCCCCTATCCAATTCCAAGATCCAACCGGCCACATTATCCAAGAAATAACGGTCGTGTGTCACGGCAATGACGGTGCCCTTGTACTGGGCCAAATGATGCTCCAACCAATGCACGCTTTCGGCATCCAAATGGTTGGTGGGCTCATCCAACAGCAGAATCTCCGGCTCCTGTAGGAGCAACCTACATAGGGCCACCCGCCTACGCTCCCCGCCGGACAATACCCCGATCTTTTTATCGGGCTCCGGGGTACGCAGCGCATCCATGGCAATTTCCAATTTTGTATCCAATTCCCAAGCGTTGGAAGCGTCTATCTGATCCTGCAAAGCGGCCTGCTTGTCCATCAACTTCTGCATTTTGTCCGCATCCTCATAGACTTCGGGCAAACCGAACATGTCGTTGATCTTATTGTATTCATCCAAGATGGCCACGGTTTCGGCAACCCCTTCCTTGACCACCTCCAAAACGGTCTTGCTCTCATCCAATTGCGGTTCTTGTTCCAAGTACCCTACCCTATACCCCGGAGAAAAGACCACATCACCTTGGTAGTTTTTATCCACCCCTGCTATGATTTTCAGCAAAGTGGACTTCCCAGAGCCATTAAGCCCCAGAATACCAATCTTGGCCCCGTAAAAGAAGCTGAGGTAAATGTTCTTTAAAACAGGCGTATTCGCGGTCTTAAAGGTCTTCGTGACCCCAGACATGGAAAAAATCACTTTTTTATCATCGCTCATAAAACAAAATTATAAGAAGTTGTTGGTCGTTGGCCGTTGTTTAAATATAAATGTTTGTTGATTTTTACCTAAAGGTATGAAACAAATTACGTTGTATATCTTTTGGTATCTGGTAAAAAGCCCAAGAAAGTCCGTATGGCCAAAATTGGAGTTTGTCTTTTAGACTGTTTTTTGAGTTTTAACTTGATTCTGCGTTTGAACTTTAATTTTAGTCATTCACATCAAACCCTTCCCTTCAGAGCATTGAAAACCCATGCTATGGCAAAAAAACCAATGCCCACAGAAGCAAAGCCCCAACCGGCCACATCGTCATACCTAAAAGCACCCAAAGCAATCAGGGCACAGCCCACACATATCATGATAAAAGTGGCCCAAGCAAGCACCGTATTTTTATTCATCCCCATAGTTTCCCTTGTTTATAGTGGTAACGCCAAATATCGGAAAAAATAAAAAATCATGCGGCCCTTTCAAAAAACTTTATTGTTCAAACGGGAATTTTATGCCCGCCTTTTTGCGCACACCATCTAGAAGGGTACAGAGATCTCTACTATTTTGATGGCTCCATTTACTGCTCTCCAACACCCCATGTTCAAGACAGTGCTGCACCTCTTTAATTTCGTGGGTGTATCCCTTACCCTGCTTGGCCACTTCAAAATCCGTGATTTCCCCATCCTTCTCCACATAAAGCCCGGTAGCCTCATGCCAGCGGGGCTTAATAAATAAACTCCCTGTACTGCCCGCAATCTGGGCCTTCATTTCAGAAGCAGACGTGAGGCCACTGTATAAGACCGCTTGGGCACTGTCATAATCAAATATCATGGACGTCTGTATTTCAGCCCCTGTTTTATAAAAACGTGAGATGGCCATTATGTTTTTGGGCATACCCAAGAACAAATAGCTCAAAAAAATGGGGTAGATACCAATATCCAGCACAGAACCACCGCCCAGGTCCGTATTGAGCAAACGTCCGTTTTCATCCCTATCCAATGCGTAAAAAGCAAAATCGGCATGAAGGTAGCCCAATTCACCTATTTCACCCCGATCAACAAGTTCCTTGGCCTTGATAATGGCCGGGTTGAAGCGAGACCACAAAGCCTCCATCAAAAAAACCTTGTTCCTTTTTGCCGCTGCCAAGATGGCCTCAACTTCCTTGCCGTTCATGCCAAGGGGTTTCTCGCAAAGGACATGCTTTTTGTTATCCATGGCCTGTATGGCCATCTTCGCATGTGAAGTATGGGGAGATGCTATATAGACCACGTCAACGGAGTTGCACGCAAAAAGTGATGCATAGCTGCCGTGGGCCTCTTTGGCCCCGTAGTGTTCCGCAAATTCCCGTGCTTTGTCCAAACTGCGGGATCCAACCGCAGTGAGCTCGTTTCCTTCGCACAAGGCCAGGTCTTTGGCAAAGGTGTGTGCGATCTTTCCAGTGCCGGCAATGCCCCAATGTATCATAATGACTCGGTTTCTGTTTCCATTCCCTCAAATGTAATCAATTTTGATGCGTATCTTTAACCTCGGAAAAAGGCTACCTATGGATATCAAATTCAACAAAAACGAAGACACCAATAAACTACTGCTATCAGACCTAAAAAAAAGGCTGGCCCAAGTGCATTTGGGCGGTGGCAAGGCCAAAATGGCAAAACAGCACCAACAAGGTAAGATGACCGCCCGTGAACGCGTGGACCATCTCTTGGATGCGAAGGCGGAACGTATGGAAATAGGAGCTTTTGCAGGTGAGGGCATGTATGCGGAACATGGAGGATGCCCTTCTGGAGGTGTTATTGTTAAGATAGGATATGTCTCTGGTAAACAATGTGTTGTAGTGGCCAATGATGCCACGGTAAAGGCAGGCGCATGGTTTCCGATCACGGCAAAAAAAAACCTGCGGGCCCAAGAGATAGCCATAGAAAACAGATTGCCCATTATCTATTTGGTGGACAGTGCCGGGGTGTACCTGCCCATGCAGGATGAGATCTTTCCAGATAAGGAGCATTTTGGGCGCATCTTTAGGAACAATGCCATTATGAGCAGCAAGGGCATTACCCAAATTTCCGCCGTTATGGGCAGCTGTGTGGCCGGTGGGGCCTATTTGCCCATTATGAGCGATGAAGCCCTGATCGTGGACAAAACGGGCAGCATTTTCTTGGCAGGAAGCTATTTGGTGAAGGCGGCCATTGGGGAGAGCATAGACAATGAGACCCTAGGGGGCGCCACCACACATTGCGAAATCAGTGGGGTAACGGATTATAAGGCGAAGGACGATGCCGCAGCTTTGGACACCATAAAAAACATCATGGACAAATTGGGCGATTTCACCAAGGCAGGTTATAATAGGGCCGAGCCCGTGAAGCCCAAAGAAGATCCAGCGGATATCTTTGGCATCCTTCCCGGTTCCCGGTCAGAACCCTATGATATGATGGAAATCATTAAGAGATTGGTGGACGGTTCTGAATTTGAGCCATATAAAGAGGGCTACGGACAAACCATTATCACAGGATATGCTCGGATTGATGGTTGGGCCGTGGGTATTGTGGCCAATCAGCGCAAAGTGGTAAAGACCAAAAAAGGGGAAATGCAGTTTGGGGGCGTCATCTATTCCGACTCCGCCGATAAGGCTACCCGTTTCATTGCCAATTGCAACCAAAAGAAAATTCCACTCGTGTTTTTACAGGATGTTACTGGTTTTATGGTGGGTAGTAAAAGCGAACATGGCGGCATCATAAAAGATGGTGCCAAAATGGTGAATGCCGTTAGCAACTCCGTGGTGCCCAAGTTCACCATTGTGATCGGAAATAGTTACGGGGCCGGAAACTACGCCATGTGCGGTAAAGCGTATGACCCTAGATTGATCGCAGCCTGGCCCAGTGCGGAACTGGCTGTAATGAGCGGGAATTCTGCCGCAAAAGTACTGTTGCAGATCGAGACCGCCTCCTTGAAAAAGAAAGGCGAGACCATCACGGAGAAGAAGGAAAAGGAACTATTTGATAAAATCAAAAAACGCTACGACGAACAGGTATCCCCGTACTACGCCGCTGCGCGACTTTGGACGGATGCCGTGATAGACCCTCTGGACACCCGAAAGTGGATTTCCATGGGCATTGAAGCGGCCAACCATGCCCCAATAGAAAAGCCCTTTAATATGGGGGTGTTGCAGGTTTAGGGCTTCGCATCACCCAACTTCAT
>CAKZLG010000108.1 GCA_937125035.1 uncultured Maribacter sp.
GAATTAAAAACCTCCATCAAAAAACAGCCCCATCGCTGGGAAAAACTCATTTTGAAAATTCGGGAAGTTTACAAGGGAAAGCTCACCTATGCGGCCAATTGGCATGATGAATATGAGCATATCATGTTTTGGGACCAGTTGGATTTTATCGGCATACAGGCCTATTTTCCGCTGACCAAAAACGAGCACCCCACCCTGCCCGAAATTGAACAAGGCTGGTCCAAATACTTGGCCACCATGGAAGCCTTTTCGTCCGTACATAACAAACCCATCCTGTTCACCGAAGTTGGATACAAAAGTGAGGCGGGGGCCACCATAAAACCATGGGAATGGGACAGCTTCACGAGTAGGTTCACCAAACAAAAATCAGACCGGACGCAATGGTTGGCGTATACGGCCCTTTTCAACACCGTTTGGGACAAGCCTTGGTTTGCGGGCATGTACGTTTGGGAATGGAACAACAGGACACGGCCGGAAGATACCGGAACCGACCTTAACTTCAGCCCAAGATACAAACCCGCTGAAAATGTGATTTCCAAAGGTTTTTCCAATACCTATCCGTAAAGGAAATCCATCCTAGTTATACCCATCCTTTGTTTCTGAAAACTCTCATTTCTAATAGGGAATGGTAATATCATTTTGCCATTTTCCTACACTATGCAGTTTAATGGTATGGGTAGTTTTTTGGAATAGGAAACAAGGCCCAAGAGAGAATGCATGAATGCCAAAAATCCGTTCGCAAAGTTATTTACCCTAAAAATTGGAAGTCAAAAAACATACTGGGCTTTAAGAATGATGGCAGAAATAAGGTCTTAATACCATAATTTATTAATTTTTTATGATAATTTCCATTTTATTGTTACATTCATAACAACTAAAGGACTATTCTACAAAACCAACATCCAATGGACTATCATGAACAGTATTTGCACAAGGTGATACCCCCTTTCCGACTAGTAGGTGTTCTGCCCAATTTCATTTTATTATTGATACGAGTTTTAGCTGGCTTCGCCCTGTCGTTCGTATATGGCGCGGAAATATTCGGAATGCCTTGGACACCAGAGGAAATCAACCTATCCCTTTTTGAAGTGGCGGATTGGTTTGTTGTTGAAGTTTCCCATTTTGGCCCACCTTTTGAATATATGCCGTGGCTGTTCGCATGGTCCGCCGGCTGTACTATGACCATTGGGGGCATTCTTTTGATCTTGGGCCTCAATACGCGAGCAACGGCATTTTTTATAGTGGCCACCAAATTTATCACCATCATGTTCCGATCGTGGAACGAAACTTGGGATATTTTGCCCACCTTCATCCTTTTCTGCCTTGGATTGGTGTATATCCTTATGGGTTCTGGCAGATTTGGCATGGATGCACTGCTCACAAAGCGTTATTTATAGGAATGCCGATAAAGTACGTCGCGTTACATCCACTTTAAACGCCCCTATATTTTCCCTCCCCGTTCAAAGCCCTTTGTTGCATGACGGGTTTTCCCTTCCTTCATTAACATCTACGGTTCAGTCCGTTATTTCCACAACTCGGTGCAATTAATTCCCTTTTGCCCTGCGCTATGTGCAGCTTTGTGTTGTTCTAAACATCTAAAACAAAACCTTATGAAAACAATTGCACTTATCTTAGGAATGACCCTTAGCACAATGACCTCAACCCTTTTTGCCCAAGAAGGCGTTACCGTGCGCATTACCATTGAAAACGTTTTAAAGGACGGTGGCAGCATTTTGGGCGGGCTGCACTCCAAAGATACTTTCATGCGGGGCAACGGGCTCTACAACGCCATGGCTTCGGGTAAAGCTGGTGCGGTGACCCTCACTTTTGAAAATGTGGCCCCGGGCACCTATGCCGGTATGTTCATGCACGATCTTAATGATAATAAGCAAATGGATCGGGAAGCCAATGGTATGCCCAAAGAAGATTGGGGCATGACAGGAGAGGTAAACCCCTTTGGTCCGCCCACATTTGAAGATGCCATTTTTGAGGTTGCGGATAAGGACATGGAGCTGACCATACGGTTCTAGTACCCGCATTTTACCATAAAAGAAGGTGTCTGGAAAGTCGATTCCTCTGTCCGCTCGGTGTGACAGTTTAGATCAAGGTTGACTTTTTAGACACCCTCTTTCGTTTTATGGCCGGTTCATCAAGGCGTTACCTTGCGCTCCATTGCTGGGGTGGCGCCAAAAACGTTGAGGTACCACCATAACAGGGAGGGCCCCTAGCTTAAATATCTTCAGCCAACCAAGCTTTCATCATCCAAACGGTCTTTTCCTGTTCTGTGATAAAATCGCCCATCATACTGTTGGTGCCTTCATCCTCCGCTTCACCGGACATGGATAAGATCTTGCGCTCAACGAGTAAGAGCTCGGTCAATGAATCCACAATGAGCCTGATGGCCTCTTCATCTTTTGTGATGTTCTTGCCCACCGGCACTTTGGCATTTTCTATATAATCCTGAAAGGTATGCTGTGGCACCCCGCCCAAGGTCAATATGCGTTCCGCCACCAAATCCACTTTCATGTTGGCATCATTATAGAGTTCTTCAAATTTTACGTGAAGGTCAAAAAAACGCTTGCCTTTAATGTTCCAATGAATACCCCTTAAATTTTGATAATACGTTTGAAAATTGGCCAACAAGGCATTTAAATGTTGGCTCAATTCCAATGATTTTGACGTGCTTAAACCGATGCTATTTCGTTCCATTATTTTTTATTTACCATAAAGGTAATATATTATAATGTTAAAATTAATAGTTTTTATTGATGGTTTTTATAGCTTTATCAACTAAAACGATACAGAATGACCATTACCCAGCTACAGTATGTTCTAGCCGTGGCGGAGTACAAAAACTTCACCTTGGCGGCCGAGAAGAGTTTCGTGACCCAACCCACCTTGAGCATGCAAGTGCAGAAGTTGGAAGACGAACTTGATGTACTGCTCTTTGACCGAAGCAAAAAGCCCATAAAAGTAACTGAAGTGGGCAAAAAAATTGTGGCGCAAGCAAAAAATATTGTCAATGAAGCCCACAGGATAAAGGACATTGTGGATCAGGAAAAAGGCTTCATTGGGGGCGATTTTGTCTTGGGCATCATCCCCACCATTATGCCCACACTTTTGCCCATGTTCCTCAAGACCTTCATCAATAAATACCCCAAGGTAAATCTCATTATACGGGAACAGAATACGGAAAGCCTAATAGAGAACCTACGGGACGGTCATTTGGATGCGGCCATTGCCGCCACCCCATTAGAAGTCGATTTTCTCGTGGAGCGCCCTTTGTACTACGAACCCTTTGTAGGTTATGTGCCCAAACAGCATAGATTGGGCGACCAAAAAAAACTTGCTCCAGAAGATTTGGAAATCGGGGATATTCTACTTTTACAGGACGGGCATTGCTTTCGTGAGGGGGTACTTAATTTATGCCGTGCACCCCTTCGCCTTACTGACACTTCCTTTAAGTTGCAGAGCGGTAGTTTTGAGACCTTGGTGAATTTGGCCAATGAGGGCATGGGAATGACCTTGTTGCCGTATCTCAATACCTTGGAGCTGGACGAAAGAAAAAGGGAAAATCTCAAATATTTCAAGGACCCGCCACCAGCTAGGGAAGTGAGCATCATATTTCATAAAAACGAATTGAAATTACAAATCACGGAAGCCATTAAGGATACCATTGCCAGTGTGGTCCGGGGGGCTATTGCCTTTCAAGATGTAAAGATCATCAGTCCGTTGGGCAATTAACGGAAAAGGCATGGGTTGAAGATTGCTCTAGTTTTCCGTTAGCCAAATTACAGGCCGCGTTTCCCATCCTATAATTCCCCTGAGGTAGCCCGTTATTCTAAAGGGTCGCCATCATCTTTATAAAACAGGGCCATGGGCAAAGCAATTTATAGGACTTATCCAGAAGCATAAAAAAAGACCGCTTATTGCGGTCTTTTATCGTTTTTAATGTACATTAAACTCTGTTGCAGTTCTGGTTTGTCCACTATATAGTGTTCCAACCACGTTTTTAGTTCATCTACCTCATGGGGTAGTAAGTTCATCAAAGCTTTTTTAAGCTCTTTACAAAATAACTTTACGTCAAAACTAACTTTTTTGAGCACGGTTTTACTGTACTCTAACATACTTCTAGCCATTAGTAAGTTTCTTTATTAATTAGTTGTTGCGTAAATTTAAACAGAAATGTAGGTACAAAATTGTATGAAAAAAGTTAAAAAAATGGAAAGAATGTTAAACTCCGGTCCTTGCCTTGAAAGCTATTGACACCACCGCCTTTGTGCAACCTAGGCTCCTGTTTCTCTTGACGTTAGCATACAGGAAACCTATGAAAAATATTGTACTCCCCATCCTTTTTCTTACATTTCTGGCTTGTACGGGCCCCAAGAGAGCGCTGGTAAGGACCATGGATGCGGCCATGGCATCGGAGGGGTTTGAGCACCATTTTACGGGACTTTTCATACTGGATGCCCAAACAAGGGATACCCTCTATGACCTGAACAGTGCCAAATACTTTACCCCGGCCAGTAATACCAAGATCTTTACCCTGTACACGGCCCTAAAGGCCCTGCCCAACCAGATTCCGGCCCTGGTGTATCTAGAAAAAAACGATACCCTCCATTTTCAGGGCACGGGAGATCCGTCGTTCCTGCACCCCTACCTAAAGGACAGTACGGGATTGCAATTTTTGAGAGCACATCAAAACTTGGTTTTTCATCCCCATAATTTTCAGGACGATCGCTTTGGGCCGGGCTGGTCATGGGACGATTACCATTGGTACTACTCCCCAGAACGCAATGCGTTTCCCATGTATGGCAATGTAACCATGATCACTAATGGCGAAGGGCTACAGGTGCAACCCGTCTACTTTAAGGACAGTGTCATGGGGATGCGCTACCCCGTGAACCGGAATGAGACAGAGAACGTTTTCTATTTTGACCCATCTAGAAAAGACACGCTGGAAGTGCCCTTTAAGACGGGACCCGCCACCACACGTGCGTTGTTAGAAACCCTTCTGGATCAATCTGTTGGCATGGGCACGGCCTTTCCGGAAGGGGAGAAAAAAACGCTTTATGGCATAGCGGCGGACAGTCTTTACAAACGGTTGATGGTGGAAAGTGACAATTTCATAGCGGAACAGCTCTTATTCTTGGCCGCACATGTTTGGAAAGACACCCTGAACAGTACATTGGCCCGTGACCATATGTTGCAGACCTACCTGCCCCAATTGCCCCAGCAGCCCAGATGGGTAGATGGGTCCGGACTTTCACGCTATAACCTGTTTACACCGCAATCCATGGTCTATGTGCTTGATCAGTTGTTAGAAGAGGTGCCCAAGGAACGACTTTATGCCTTATTTCCCGTGGGTGGTGCCTCTGGAACTTTGAAGGAGTGGTACGGGGACGGTGACACCCCTTATATTCATGCAAAATCAGGTAGTCTAGGCAATAATTACTGTTTGAGCGGGTATTTGGAAACAGCTTCCGGAAAAACCTTGATCTTCAGTTTCATGAACAATCATTTTAGAATTCCATCTTTGGATGTGAAAATGCGCATGCAAACCCTCTTTGAATATTTGAGGGACAATTATTAGCCCAGCGCCCTTTTAAAGCAGTCCTTTTACCTGGGCATATTGCAACAACATGGCCGTCTTGGCGTCTTGTATGTTACCGTTTTCCAAAAGCTGCAGTGCCTCTATAAAGGGCATTTCCAGCACTTCTATGTTTTCCGTCTCATCATTGGCCCCACCGCCTTCTTGGACTTTCATGCCGGGCTCATAGGCCGCCACAAAGAGGTAGAGTTTCTGGGTTACGGAGCCAGGGCACATATAGGTGACCATGACCTGTTGGGCATCCGTTAGGCGATACCCTGTTTCTTCCAAGGTTTCCTTTAGGATACAGGCCTTGGGGGAAAGTCCATCCAAAAGTCCGGCGCAAGCTTCGATCATCATGCCATCCGTATTGCCGTTCACATAAGTGGGCATACGGAACTGACGCGTAAGGACCACCGAACCCCTCTCCTTGTTATAGAGCAAGATAGCAGCTCCATCACCACAATCATAGGACTCCCGCTGTTGGTGTTCCCAAGTGCCATCTTCACGTTGGTAATCAAATGAATACTTGTTTAGAATGTACCAATGGTCCGAAAGAACCTTCTTTTGAATGTTTTTTACTTTTCCGTTCTTCACGCTGCAAAGGTAAAAACTCACTCCGTATATTTTACCCATTATTGAGTATCTTTCACCTTAACAATCATTTTTAGTCCATGAAACCAGCCTTTTACCTTTATTCATTCCTGTTCCTTATACCCATTTCCTTCCTATTCTCCCAAAATTTGGCAGAGGAATACATAGCGGAATGGAAGGCCTTCCATCCCTCCCAAGCGGTACAGAAAGGAATACATGGCAGTATTTTGAACACCGAAGAACGGTCCCAAAAGAGCGTTGGGCAATGGGTGGCCTTCAATGAGGATGTCCTTAAAAAACTTTCTAAACCTACTACGGAAATAAACACCGTGGATGCCAGACTGCTGCGGGTACAGGCACAATCAGAGCTAGACCAATATAGGGCTCGCTCCCTACATACCACATCCCTGAATCTATATGCCCGGTTGATAAAAAATACACTGCCGCAGGTGCTCAAGGCCGATTATCTCCTGTTATCGGAAAAAAAAGACCTCCTCTGCCAAAGATTGCTCGCCATACAACAATGGGCGGTGCAGGCCGAGCAGAATCTACAAACCGTGAGCAAAGAGGACTTGGACGGGGGATTCAAAGCCCTAGAGGACACCATGGACTATCTGAAACTTGGATTAAGGGCCGCCCTGCAAAAACAAGGGATAGGTGCTCCCTGTGCGGATTTTGACGTTCAGGTGCAACGGACCATCACCAAAATAAAAGGACTTAAAGTCGTTGCAGACCAAAAACGTAAGCCCTTTGCAACACCGCCCAATGGAGTACTGGGTCCCCAGGAATATGCCCGTAGGTTGGCCCTATACACAGATAGCGATCTTACCCCGGACCAATTGGCGGCCATGGCCTTGGCGGAAATTGATAGCGTGAAAAACCTCATGGCCTCCGTCTCACGCTCCTACCTCCGGGAAACCTATCCTGCCCATGTCCTTCCCAAAAACAGCTCCGAGCTCATCCAAAAGGCCTTAGTGGATATGGAAAAGGATGCCCCCTTGAACGCGGCGGACTATTTGGCGTTTTGGGAGGATTTGGCCGCTGAGGCCGTGGACTTCATCCAAGAAAAAAATCTGGCTACACTGCCCAAAAACAAAACGCTGCACATAAAAACAGCCCCGGAAAGTGCAGGGCCTTCGGCCCGTATTGGTTGGGTGGCCAGTGCCCCGCCCTTTGCCCCCAATCCCATGACCACGCTTTATCTGCCTTCCATACCGGACACCCTGCCACGACAGGAACAGGTGGATTTTTGGGCCTCCTTCAACAAACCCTTCAACCGCATCATCGTGATTCATGAACTTTACCCCGGTCACTACATGCAACTAAAGGTGGCACGGGAAACCCCACATGCACTGCGACTGCTGTTTCCCTACCAACCCTATATTGAGGGATGGGCCACCTTCACGGAAAAGGTCCTCTTGGACGCCGGCTGGGAATCTGGCCATCACCTTACGCTTTTGGCCCATTTGCGCAAACGCCTGGAAAACGCCAATAGGGCCTATACCTCAATACAGGTGCATTGCCATGGTTGGAATGAAAAAAAGGTCATGCAATTTTCAACCGAAACCTCGCTCCTCGCCCCACAATTTGCCAAAAGTCTATGGGGCCGTATCATGGGGTCTCCCCTACAATTGACCTCCTATTATTGGGGCGGCGCACAATTTAAGTCCCTTTTAAAAAGCGAAAAGGAACGTTTGGGACCTTCCTTTGACCTAAAATTCTTTATGGATACGATCATGAAGGCAGGGCCCATACCCATAGATGCCTTTCATACCATCTTTCAAAACGGACAACCAAACCCCTAACGCTCTTTACGCATCAAAAGCACATTGCGGACCAATCTGCAAAACCCTAAATTTGGGGAGAACAAAAGACTGAAGAGGATAAGGAAACCAACCAAAACCCTAATTCAAAAAAGATGATGCAACGAATAGAACTACGACCAGGATACTCCATTTCAAGGGTCATTAAGGGAGGATGGCACTTGGCTGGGGGACATGGAACCATAGCCACCCAACAGGCTCTGGAAGATATGCGGCACTTTGTGGAAGCCGGTATTACCACCTTTGACTGTGCCGATATCTATACCGGTGTAGAGGAGCTCATTGGCCTGTTCCGAAAGAAGTACCAGGCCGCCTTCCGTGACGGGAGCTTGCCTCCCCTACAGATACACACCAAATATGTGCCCGACTATAGTGCGCTTGCCAGTTTAACAAAGGCCGATACGGAACGTATCATAGACCGGTCCCTGCAGAGATTGGGCGTGGAGCGGTTAGACCTTGTACAATTTGCATGGTGGGATTACCAATTTCCGAAATACGTGGAAACAGCCCTACACCTGAAAGAACTACAGGAAAAAGGGAAGATACGCTATGTGGGCGTTACCAATTTTGATGCGGAGCACGTACAGGAACTTTTGGACGCGGGGGTAAACCTCACGGCCAACCAAGTACAATATTCGGTCATGGACAGGCGGGTGGAGAACAACATGACCGCCCTGGCCCAAGAAAACCAAATGCCCTATCTCTGCTATGGCACGGTGGCAGGGGGTTTTTTGAGCGACCGTTATTTGGGCACTCCAGATCCAGCGCAACCGTATGAAAATCGCTCCCTGACCAAGTACCGTTTGATCATCGACGAATTTGGAGGGTATGAGCTGTTCCAAGAGTTGTTGCACGTGCTCCGGAGCATTGCAGATCAATATGACGTGGGCATAGCCGAGGTTGCCTGTCGTTACATCCTACAAAAACCTATGGTAGGTGGTATCATTGTGGGTGCCAGGAACCGCAACCACCTAAAAAGCCTGCAGCTATTGGATAGCTTTTCTTTGGATGGGAAGGACATCCAGGCGATTGAGGCCGTTTTGATAAAGAGCGAAGGCCCCGGTGGACCTTTCTATGCCTTGGAACGGGACAAAACAGGCAAACACGGGGCTATTATGAAGTACAACCTCAATGAAGTGAAACCTTGATTCAGGAAGAAATGGAAGAAGCCCCTAAATTATCCTTTCATGGTGGGGCGCTCGGGGCGCTCCTGCCTTTTTTTGTCTTTGTATCCGGGGTTATTGCCGTGGCCCTTTCCGGAGCGCCGGATGAACGGGGTTTTTGGCCCATTTTGCTGCTGGCCTTGGCCGTGGGCTTGGTCCTGTGCAAAGACCGCACTGCTTTTTCCGAAACCGTTATTGCCGGCATGTCCCAGAAAATCGTCATGATCATGATCACAGCATGGCTCTTGGCCTCTATTATAGGCATCCTCATGACCCTTACCGGATTTGTGGATGCCTTGCTTTGGCTCTCCGCACAGGTGCAGCTCAGCAGTACCGGTGTGGTAGTGGCGGCCTTTATCATGTGTTGTGTGGTGTCGCTTTCCACGGGGTCCAGTTTTGCCACTATCTTGATCTGTAGCCCCCTACTCTATCCTACCGGTGGTATGCTTGGGGCACATTTGCCTGTTTTGGCGGGGGCCATCATCGGTGGGGCCACCTTTGGCGATTTCACTGCTCCCATCTCGGACACTACCATTGCCAGCGCCCTGAGCCAAAATGCAGCCATTGGACCCACCATTAAGAGCCGGCTGAAATTGGTGATCCCAGCCGTACTTTTGGCCCTTCTAGCATATATTTTTGTGGCCTATTTCCATAAAAACGCAGCGGTTGTCAACAATACCCAGATGCTTGGGGACCCCAAGGGACTGCCCATGCTCTTGGTGCCGGCCTATATTATTTATCTATTTTTAAAGGGAAAACATTTGTTGCACGGTCTGCTTTTCGGTGTGGTGTTCGGAACGGTCCTAGGCCTGCTTTTGGGCTTATTGCCATGGTCTGAAGTCCTTTCGTTGGATTTAACGAATTTCACGGCAAAGAGCTTTGTCATAGAGGGCATCAACCGGGCGGTGGGCCTGAGCATATTTACGATTTTGTTGATGGGGCTCGTGGCCACAGTAAAGGCCAGTGGCCTTATGGACCGCTTGGTGGCCTATGCGGCTGCCCGTACCCACAGCAAAAAACAGGCCGAAACCTGGATTGCCGGGGTAACGACCGTGGCCCTTTTATTGACGACCCATAGTATTGTCGCCATTCTTATGGTAACGGATTTCACGAAAAAAACAGGGGAGAAGTTGGGTATTCCCAACATACGCCGGGCCAATCTTCTGAGCTTAATGGCGTGCGTATTCCCCTTTGTACTACCCTACTTCATTCCGGTCATCCTCATGGCCAACATGACGCAAAGCGGCGCAGAGTTCAATATTCCGCCGGTAAGCCCCTTGGCCATTGGAGGACATAACTTTATGTCTTGGGGACTTTTGATAGTAGCCCTTTTTAGTATAGGATTGGGCTGGGGACGAACAACTAAAGCAGAAAAACCATGAAGGAAAACAACCACTTGCGTAGCGATCAATTTGAACTTTATGACCTGACCATTACAGTGGAACAGATCAATGGCAATTGCACCTGCAACATGGCCATCGGTGATTGTTTTCATCTAAAGGGGGGCAAGCTTTCCCTCCCCGAAAAGTCAGACTTTTGTCTGTACGCCCTACAATCCACATTGCCCCTTTTACCCGCCAAACAACGTAAAAACCACGCTGCGGATTGGATGGAAACAGACTCTCGTGTGGTGTGTCCCGATCCGGCATGTCAATTGGTGATGCGGATCGATCGGGATGGACTCCGTGTCTTGGACCATGATGATGTAAGCCCCATAAAGTGGCATGGGGATGACGGGGAATAACCTAGCCCAACGTCCACTTGTTGCCCACTTCCGCCACCGGGATGCAGGGCAGGAAGGGTCCGGGAATGGGATCGTAGTTCAGCACATTTTTCCCAATTTCCTCAGAGCTGAAAAAGGCCCATAGGGCCATGGATTTCATTCCCCTGTAAAAACCGATGGG
>CAKZLG010000109.1 GCA_937125035.1 uncultured Maribacter sp.
AAACAGTATCAGTAAGATGGCGAAAGGTTAGGCCGACCGCCGTGCGCTGGGCGCTAACCGCTAAGCAATGATCCCGATAAAGGATGATTCTTAGTGTGATGGTTCAAAAATCACCAAGAATGAAAAATTAAAAATAACAACGACCAACAACCACCATCAATCCCGAAGATCTTCCAGTATTTCCGAAGTCTCCAAAGTGTTTTGGATTTCATCCCGCTGTTCCCGGATGATTTCCTTTAGTCTGTGGGGGACCATGGTTTCGGCCAACACTTCATTGTATTCCTCTACGGCGGCCTTGTCACCGCGTACGGCTTCTTCCAACATGGCTTCATCATCATCGCCAGAGAAGAATGATTTTACGTCCATCCAAGCGCGGTGGGCTTTTCCGGTCATACTGCCCTCCACTTCCCTATCGCCCAAATCCAAATCGGTCGTGGCATTGTGCAGGGTCTTTAAAAATAGCTGGCGATTCTCCGCTTTGCCCTCAAAAAAGGTTTTGATGCCTTTGTCCTTACTGTTTTCTGCCGCTTTCTGAAACCCTTTTATCGCATCCTCGTTTTTGGATACCAGGTCTTTCATACGGTCTTGAATTTTTTTGATGTCTGTGTTCATGTTCAATGTGATGTATAACGGTGGTAACCGAATAGCGTGCCTACCACCATGGCACACATTAAAATAGGAAGTGATGGTGGAAGTCCTTGCCGCTATCCCATTTTGTTTTGGTGCGGATGGGTCCGTTGTGGGGCGCTCAAATAAAAACAGCTTTCCAATTTTTTGGAAAGCTGTTCGTTCATTTATAACCGAATAGTGCCTTACCCTACAATGGGCTTCTGTAAAATATAGGGCTGTTGGTAGTACCTTCTGCCGGTGGCCTTGTACATGGCATTGGCCAGGGCCCCTGAAATGGGCGGTAGGGAGGGTTCTCCCAGGCCAGTAGGGTCTATGCCATTGTCCACAAAGAAGGTTTCCACTTCCTTGGGCGCCTCCGCCCCGCGGATCAATTGGTAGGTATCGTAATTCTTCTGTTGGGGCACGCCATCCACAAAGGTCAACTGGCTGTATGTGGCGTGGCCAATACCGTCCACAATACCGCCTTCCACTTGGTTTTTGGCACTGATGGGGTTGATGACGATGCCACAGTCCACTGCGCACCACACCTTGTCCACCATAGGTTTGTTGCCGTCCATGGTAAGGTCCAGGACCTGGGCCACGTAGGAGTTGTGGCAATAATAGGCGGAAACGCCCCTGTTTTTGTTGGTGCCACCGTCCCAACCCGATTTTTCACGGGCCAGTTTCAATACCCCCGCGTAACGCGCAGGGTCGTAATCGTTTTTCTCTGGGTCGCCCACGGGATTGGTCATGGCCCGATCAAAAAGTTCCAAACGGAAATCTATGGGGTCTTTGCCCGATGCTTCGGCCACCTCGTCCATAAAGGACTGCTCCGCCCCGGCAATGAAGTTGGAGCGTGGTGCGCGCCAGGCGCCGGTGGTAACGTTGGAGGTAAGGTTGTGCTTTTCGGCCAGGTAGTTGTCCACTGCCCCTGCGGGGAAGCGGTTTTCAAAGATGAGGTCGTCATTGGTGCCCACCCCTTTCACGTGCCAGGCAATGAGGTTGCCCGCTTCATCCAGTCCGGCTTTATAGCGCACTTTGTAGGCGGGCCTATACGTACCTTGGGTCATATCATCCTCTCGGGTATAGACCAATTTAATGGGGGCGTTCATTTTTTGGGAGATGACCGCGGCCTCCACGCCAAAATGGCCATAGAGCCTACGCCCAAAACCACCGCCCATACGGGTCATCTGTACATCTATTTTCTCCAAGGGCATGTCCAAGCGCGCCGCCACCGTCTTTTCTAAAAATTCAGGGGTTTGGATGGGGCCGTTCAATACGGCCATGTCTGGTGTAACATGGGCATAAAAGTTCATGGGCTCCATGGTGTTGTGTGCCAAGAAGGGGGCGCTGTAGGTGCGTTCAATGACCTTTGCGGCCTTTTTGAAGGCAGCGGCAACATCGCCATCTGCACGGGCAGGGGCCTCCACGGGAGTATCCAACATCTCGGTCAAAGCGGCTTCGTGATAGTCGCTGTCCTCTAGTGTGCCCGATTTTTCCCACTGTACCTTCACGGCTTTTTTGGCCTGTATGCACTGCCAAGTACTCTCGCCCACGATGGCCACCAATTGGGGAATTCCCCCACCGTCTGACCATTGTTTCTCAACGCCTTCTGGATAGACATCCACCAAGAAAACATCTTTAATGCCCGGCATGGCCTTGGCCGCGTCCGCATCCATGGAGGTGAAGGTCATGCCAAAAGCGGGTGGGTGTATGATCATGGCGGTCAGCATCCCTTCTTCGTAGACATCCAGTCCAAAAAGGGGCTTTCCTGTTACGATTTTAGGGCCATCCACGTTTTTGCGGTCCGTGCCCACAATGCTAAAGGTGTCATTGTCCTTGAGTTCCACTTCCTCCGGAATGTCCAATTGGGAGGCTGCAGAGGCCATATCGCCATATCCGGCCTGTTTACCACTGGCTTCATGGTGTAACATGCCCGGGCTGGTGGTGATTTCATCGATGGGGACCTGCCAAGCCTCGGCCGCCGCGGTCTTCAGCATGTGTCTTGCCGTGGCGCCCGCCATCCGAAGGCCTTCCCACCCTTGGCGGATGGACTGGCTGCCCCCTGCCAATTGGCGGGTAAAGATGGCCGTGTTCAACGGCGCCTGTTCCACCAATACGTTGTTCCAATCAATATCCAGTTCCTCTGCCACGATCATGGGCATGGCGGTCTTTATGTTCTGTCCGATCTCAGGGTTGGGAGACATGATGGTCACCAATCCGTTTTCACCCACTTTGAGGAATCCGTTGATATCAAACCATTCCTTGGGCATCTGCATCACTTGGGCTTCGGTCTTACCCTTGCAGGAGGCCAACCAACTAAAGCCCAGTACCAGGCCACCTCCGGCAAGGCCAGTGGTTCGGATGAAAGAGCGTCTTCCTATACTTGTTTTAACGAGCGTCATGGTATTTCTTTTTAAGGTTGATGGGATACGGGTCCGAAAGGGAGCACCGAATCCAAAGGTATTTTTAGGCATTGTTGGTATTGGCGGCTATCTTAACCGCCTTTTTGATGCGGATGTACGTGCCACAGCGACAGATATTGCCGTTCATGGCCATTTCAATTTCTTCGTCGGTGGGGTTGGGGTTCTTTTCCAGAAAGGCGGAGGCCGTCATGATCTGTCCCGCTTGGCAGTACCCGCATTGGGGCACGTCCACTTCCAACCAAGCTTTTTGAACAGGGTGATCCCCATTTTCTGAGAGGCCTTCTATGGTGGTGATCTTTTGGTTGCCCACAGAGGAGACCGTGAGCATGCAGGAGCGCACCGCGGTACCCTCTAGATGTACTGTGCAGGCCCCACATTGGGCAATGCCACAACCGTATTTGGTGCCCACCAGGTTCAGGTGGTCTCGCAAGACCCAAAGGATAGGGGTATTGGGGTCTACATCAATTTCACGCGATTCGCCGTTGATGTTCAAAGTAAATGTTGCCATAATCGTTTATTTGGAAGTCAAAGAATGGTTTAAGGTACAAATTATTCGGAAACGGAGATAGGGTCTGTTGCCCACATTATCCAGTGCTAACATATATTTAACATTTTCAGCAATGTATAGGGTACTGAGAATCAGTCGTTGAAAGGCTGCCGTGGCGATAGGGATGCCATTGTGCGGGAGATTTAAAAGCCCATAGCGTTGGAGACAGACACGTTTGCCTGGGCTTTGGCACTAAGTATGAAAAATAGGGAGGTGGTCTAATACAGGAATATAGTCAGAAAGGGCTGATCGAGGAAGCTAAGGAACGTATTTTTGATGCCAATGAATCGGTTCGTGAGATGGCGTGGGAGCTTGGTTTTATATACCCTCAGCATTTTACAAGGCTCTTTAAACAACACGTAGGGCATCGTCCAAGTACGTTCCGCTCCTTGAACTGAATTGTGGCAAGGCAATTTTACCTATCTTCGTTTTATGCTGTCCAAAAAGACAAAGTACGGATTAAAGGCCTTGGCCCATTTGGCATCACTGCCCAATAGGGAGCCCGTGCAGATCGCGGAGATTTCCAAACAGGAACAGATCTCCCAAAAATTTTTGGAGAGCATTCTACTTACATTGCGCCGTACCGGATTTTTGGGATCCAAGAAAGGAAAGGGCGGAGGGTACTACCTCATAAAAGATGCCAAGGACATTCAGATGACCGCCGTGATGCGGGTCTTGGAAGGGCCCATAGCCATGGTGCCCTGTGTAAGTCTAAATTTTTATGAAAAGTGTGAGGACTGTCCGGACGAGGCCACCTGCTCCGTCAACAAGCTCATGTTAAAGGTGCGCGATGCCAATTTGGAAGTCTACAGGAATACCACCTTGCAAGACCTCATTTCCTGAACCAGCCAACGATATGGGCCGGGTTGGCACAATCTCGACCTTCCCTTTTTTTCCACACCCCAATACATGGAATTTTTATAAAATTTGATGTTTTTTCTTTTCGTATGGGCAAAATGTCCTATGTTTGTAATCCCTACTAAATCTATAGGGTAATATATTATGATAACGGAACAGCTCATCATACACTCAAAAGAAGGAAAAAAATCCTACGCCAAGGACAAGAACTCAGAGAGTCCCAAGCGAAGTATTGCAAAGTCCATCAGTTGGCGGGCCATAGGTACTTTAGACACCATTATCATCTCATGGATTGTAACGGGAACGCTGAGTTTGGCGTTCAGTATTGGTTTTATTGAACTGGTCACCAAAATGGTACTATATTTTTTTCACGAACGTATTTGGAACGGTATCCATTGGGGCAAATAAAAGGCAATATGGCACTGACAACAGCACAGATCACGCAATTGAACCAGCAGTTTAAGGGCATACCGCCCCAAGAGATCATCTCTTGGGCCATTCAACATGGGCAACAACCTGTGGTGACCACCAATTTTAGGCCCTATGAAGTGGCCATCCTGCATGCGGTGACGGATGTGGATACCGAGATACCCGTCATTTGGTGCGACACGGGCTACAACACTCCCCAGACCTATAGGCATGCCGAGACATTGATCTCCAAGTTGGGGTTGAACATAAAATTATATGTGCCCAAACAAACGGCCGCCCACCGGGATGCCGTCATGGGCATACCGCAGATAGATGACCCCTTGCATGCCGTGTTCACGGAACAGGTGAAATTGGAACCGTTTGGTAGGGCCATGGCAGAGCACCGTCCAGATGTTTGGTTCACCAATTTGAGAAAGGGCCAGACCGCGCACCGTGATTCGCTGGACATTTTGAGCCTTAGCGGAGACGGGGTACTGAAAGTTAGCCCCTTCTTTTACTGGACAGATGCCCAATTGGATACCTATTTGGCCCAGCACGGCTTGCCCAACGAAACTACTTATTTTGATCCCACCAAGGTCCTAGCCAATAGGGAGTGTGGCCTACATACCTAAATGAACGGAGAAACCCCATACGGGCAATAAGATAACAGCTATGGAACAAAATACAGAAAGTAATGCCATAATGGAAATGGAGACCGCACCAACGCTATTGGAGACGACGGGCCCTATCAGTGCCTTGGAGAACGAGTCCATCTATATCTTCAGGGAGGTGGCCGCCCAGTTTGAAAGGCCGGTACTGCTCTTTTCCGGGGGCAAGGATTCCATCACCTTGGTGCGTTTGGCGCAAAAGGCTTTTTGGCCCGCTAAAATCCCCTTTCCCCTGATGCACATAGACACAGGCCACAATTTTCCGGAGACGATCGCTTTCAGGGACAAGCTCGTGGCCAATCTGGGGCTGGAGCTCATTGTGCGTAACGTTCAGGACAGTATTGATGCGGGCAAGGTAAAGGAGGAGTCCGGCAAATATTCCAGTAGGAACGCCCTACAGACCACGACCTTGTTGGATGCCATTGAGGAGTTTAAGTTCGATGCCTGTATTGGCGGGGCAAGGCGCGATGAGGAGAAGGCCCGTGCCAAAGAACGGATTTTCTCCGTGCGTGATGATTTTGGCCAATGGGATGAGCGCAACCAGCGCCCGGAATTGTTTGATATGCTCAACGGACAGATAGAATTGGGACAGAACGTACGGGTGTTTCCCATCAGTAACTGGACGGAATTGGATGTTTGGTCCTACATTCAGGCAGAAGAAATAGCCATTCCCTCCATCTACTTTGCCCACAAACGCAAGGTATTTCTGCGAGATGGCCTCATTTGGTCCCATTCAGAACATGTTTACCAAGAAGAGGACGAGGAAGTCTTGGAACGGATGGTACGTTTTAGGACCGTTGGGGACATGAGCTGTACCGCGGCCGTTTTTTCGGAGGCGACGGACATTGATGGGGTAGTGGATGAAATCAGGAACTCCACCATATCCGAGCGCGGAGCCCGTATAGATGACAAGCGGTCTGAAGCGGCCATGGAAAAAAGAAAACAACAGGGTTATTTTTAAGGCCCCCTATCCCCCAAAGGGGGGATTGTCCGAGGATCTTAAGAATTTTAATATCCAGAAAATATTATTAACAATTAAAACAACTCCGTATAAAATCCCTCCCCTTTGGGGAGGTTAGGAGGGGCTTATGGAAGTACTAAAAATTGCAACGGCGGGCAGTGTGGACGATGGGAAGAGTACCCTTATAGGAAGGATGCTCTATGACACCAAATCCCTCACCACGGATAAATTGGAGGCCATCTCCAAGACCAGTAAGCAAAAGGGCTATGATTATCTGGATTTTTCCTTGGCCACAGATGGTTTGGTGGCGGAGCGGGAACAGGGCATTACCATAGATGTGGCCCATATCTATTTCTCAACGGCAAAGAAAAGCTACATCATAGCAGATACGCCCGGCCATGTGGAATATACGAGGAACATGGTCACGGGGGCCTCCACCTCGCAGGCGGCCATCATCTTGATTGATGCCCGAAAAGGGGTCATAGAACAGACCCATCGCCATTTTTTCATCAACAACCTCTTGCGCATCAAGGATGTGGTGGTGGCCATCAATAAGATGGATTTGGTGGCGTATTCCGAAGAAACGTACAATGCCATTAAGTCCGATTTTGAAGCGCTCATGGCCAAGCGGGACTACCAGGAGCAGCGTATCACCTTTATCCCTGTGAGTGCCCTGAAAGGGGACAATGTGGTGCATAGGTCAGATAATATGCCCTGGTACCAAGGCAATGCCCTCTTGGAACACTTTGAGGTTTTGGACAGGAAGGATATTTACAATGTGGGCACCCCACGTTTTCCCGTGCAGTACGTGATTCGCCCCAAAACGGAAGAACACCATGATTTCCGAGGTTTTGCTGGCAAGGTATATGGCGGTGAGCTTAGCGTGGGAGACAAAGTGGTGGCCCTGCCCTCGCGGACGCGTTCCACCATCAAGGAGATCTATGCCTACGATAAAAAATATAAAACGGCCGCAAGGCGCTCTTCCGTAACCATTACGCTAGAAGATGAGATCAACCTAAGCAGGGGAGATATGTTGGTGAAGGAAGACGATCTGCCCACTGTGGACAAACAGTTTACGGCCACCGTCTCTTGGATGGATGCCCAGCAACTGCGCCCGGGGAGCAAATATGTGGTGCAGCATGGCGTCAACAAGGCCCTGGCCAAGGTGGATGCCGTGCACCATAAAATTCGCCCAGATTACTCAGGCATAGACGAAGATGTTGATGGACTCACCATGAACGATATTGCCCAGGTAAGCTTTAAATTGAACAAGCCCATCTTTTATGATGCCTTCAAGGAACACCGAACCAATGGTTCGTTTATTTTGATTGATACCCAATCCAATAACACCGTAGGGGCAGGGTTTATCGTTTAGGGAGCAGGCTACGGAGAAGATGGAAAGGACAAACATCCATCCTATAAATCTAGTAATCCCATAGGATAAATAATTTATTGTGATGCCAAAAAATTAAGACGAAAAAAATGCAGAGCTTTAGAACAGAAATTGAGAATCCGCTCGTGGAAAAAGACATCTTGGAGCTGGAGCGCAAGATCAACGAATTTAAGAACGGCAAGGTAGATGAGGAAAAGTTCCGAAGTCTGCGTTTGGCCCGTGGTGTTTACGGGCAGCGGCAGCAGGGTGTGCAGATGATCCGCATAAAACTGCCCTATGGCAAGGTAACTTCCCAACAACTGCGGCGTATTTGTGCCGTATCGGATGAATATTCCACAGGAAGGCTGCACATCACCACCCGGCAGGACATCCAGATCCATTATGTGGACTTGGAGCGCACCCCCCAGCTCTGGGCCGAACTGGAAAAGGATAAGGTCACCCTTCGTGAGGCCTGCGGCAATACAGTGCGCAACATTACGGCGAGCGAAACGGCTGGGATAGACCCCAATGAGCCTTTTGATGTTTCTCCCTATGCGGATGCCCTTTTCCGTTACTTTTTGCGCAACCCCATTGGCCAGGAAATGGGTAGGAAATTCAAGGTTTCCTTTTCGGCCACGGATGCGGATACAGGTCTATCCTACATGCACGATCTGGGTTTCATCGCCAAGCTGGAAAATTGCGAAAGGGGCTTTAAAGTGATGTTGGGCGGTGGTCTGGGATCTCAGCCCCGCCATGCGGATGTCCTGTACGATTTTTTGCCAACGGACAAGATCATTCCGGTAATGGAGGCCGTCATCCGCGTTTTTGACCGTTACGGGGAGCGTAAGAGCAGGGCCAAGGCCCGGATGAAGTTCCTGTTGAAGGATTTGGGACTCGATGGGTTTACGGAACTTCTGGAAAAAGAACGTACCGCTGTGCCACATCATTCGGTTCCCATACCCATTGCGGATTACCCAGAAATTGTGGTGGCCGAACCCAAAGAACTTCCCGCCCATACCATTTCAGACAAAACGGCCTTTGAAACGTGGAGGGCCACCAATGTGGTGCCCCAAAAACAAACGGGTTTCGTGGCCATTGGCATCAAGGTGCTCTTGGGCGATTTCCATACGGACAAGGCCCGCCTGTTGGCCGATCTGGTGCAGCATTTTGCGGCGGGCGAGATTCGCCTTTCCCTAAGACAGAATATTCTTATCCCCTATGTACGGGAAGAATGGTTGCCCTTTTTTTATACCGAGTTAGAGAAATTGGGCTTTGCCGAAGCAGGCTACAACAAAGCGCTGGACATTACCGCCTGCCCGGGCACCGACACCTGTAATCTGGGCATTGCGAGCAGCACGGGAATTGCCGCAGAGCTGGAGCGTGTCATTAAGGAGGAATATCCCAATTACATACAAAACCCGGATGTGGTGATCAAGATAAGTGGCTGTATGAACGCCTGCGGCCAGCACAACATGGCCCACATTGGCTTTCAGGGCATGTCCGTGCGCACCAAGGACAAACTGGTGGCGCCCGCACTGCAAGTCCTTTTGGGCGGGGGCAACCTGGGCAATGGCCAGGGTGTATTTGCAGACAAGGTGGTTAAAGTCCCCAGTAAACGGGGCCCGGCCGCACTGCGCCTCATTTTGGACGATTTTGATGCCCACGGAAACGGATTGTCCTACACGGACTATTACCGGGAGAAGGGACAGATGTATTTCTACGATTTCCTGAAGCCCCTCACCGATGTGGACAATTTGACCCCAGAGGATTTCATTGATTGGGGCAACTCAGAAAAATACGAAAAGGAAATTGGCGTGGGCGAGTGTGCCGGGGTGGTCATAGACCTTATTGCCACATTGCTCCTCGAAAGCCAGGAAAAGTTGGAAAATGCCCAAGGACAATATGCCCAAGGCAAATGGGCCGCGGCCATTTACCACGCCTATTCCGCTATGGTGAATGCGGCCAAGGCCTTGTTGACCACAGAAGACGTTAAAGTGAACACCCATGCCAGCATTATTTCAGACTTTGACGAAAAATTTGTGGCCAATGAAAGGATACCCATGACCGAAGGTTTTGAAAATAGGGTGCTTCAATTGAATCGTAACGAGCCCACCCGATCCTTTGCCCAAACCTATCTCCAAGATGCCCATGCGTTCGTGGCATCCGTTGACCAGTTTAGACAAAAGGAATTGGCTAAAGTTTAGCTCATGGAAAATGGCATTTTAATCAAGAATAACATGGGTTTGTACAAAAGTGGAGGAGTGGTCGTATGCCTTGACATAGCAAGCGAATGTAAAAACAATCTCGTAAAAAGGTAAAATGGAATATGCAATTAACCGTATAATGACAAGCAGTTACCCTTTGGTGAAGATGAAGGGGGTTGGAATGCTCACCGTGGTCGGTGCCGGGCCGGGAGACGTGGACCTCATCACCCTAAAGGCCATCAGAGCCTTAAGAGAGGCCCAGGTGGTTCTGTACGATGCTTTGGTGAACCCCGAACTTTTGGAGTATGCCCCCAAGGCGGAAAAAATTTTTGTGGGCAAACGCAAAGGGTGCTATGCCTATACCCAGGAACAGATCAATGACCTGATCGTGGCCAGGGCAAGGACCCACGGGCATGTGGTACGGCTCAAAGGGGGCGATCCCTTTGTCTTTGGTCGCGGGGCAGAGGAAATGGAGCATGCGGCCCAGCATGGCATCCCCACGGCAATGGTACCGGGCATCTCGTCTAGTCTGTCAGTGGCCGCCACCCAGAACATTCCGGTGACCAAGCGGGGCGCTGCCGAGAGTTTTTGGGTCATTACGGGAACCACCAAGGAACATCGTCTCTCCAATGATGTTCGGTTGGCGGCACAGTCCAGCGCCACGGTGCTCATCCTAATGGGGATGTCCAAATTACCGGAAATAATGGCCCTGTTCAAGGCGGAAGGAAAAGCCAATCTGCCCGTGGCCGTGATACAGGAGGGCACCACGCAACGTGAAAAGATCGGAGTGGGCACTGTGGACACCATCCTTTCCGTGGTTGCGGAAAAGGGGCTGGCCAATCCGGCCATCATCGTTATGGGTGAGGTGGTGCGGCACAGGGAGCGGATGGCCCAACTCATGAACAGCAGTCAGGTAAACCAGACCCAGACCCAAACGGTGGAAGATGGTTTTTTGGCCGCCGTGGGATATTGAATTTGTGACGGGTGGCTGGAAAAAAAAGCAATACAATTCCCGGCCGAATTGAAAAAAATAGCAAATGGAACGAAATAATTTATACCCTGTTTTTTTAAAAACAGCCAACCTGCACGTGCTGATCATTGGTGGTGGAAATGTGGCCGAGGAGAAGCTCACTTTCCTTACCAAGTCCAGCCCCGATGCCAAGGTGACCATGGTATCGCCCATGTTCCGGGAGGGCACTCTTGAATTGGCAAAAAAGTATGATGTGGCCTTGGTCACCGATGTGTACCGTGCCAGTTATCTCAAGGGCAAGCATATGGTCATTGCCACCACCGATGTGCCCGAGGTGAACGTGCAGGTCTATGAAGACTGCCGGGCCATGGACAAGTTGGTGAACGTGGCGGACAATCCGCCCTATTGTGATTTCTATATGGGCGGGATCGTGACCAAGGGGCACGTAAAGGTGGCCATTTCCACCAACGGAAAATCGCCCACCACGGCCAAGCGGCTGCGGCAGTTTTTTGAGGAGGTCATTCCGGAGGACATCAGTAAAATGGTTCAAAACCTGAACGACTATAGAAAAACCATAAAGGGCGATTTTGAGGAGAAAGTAGATCAAATGAATCAGATTACCAGTCCCCTGGCTCCAAGCGCCTCAACCTCCAAAGAGGTAAAAGCCCCCTAGCCCCAAAGGGGGAACTTTAATCTAGGATATGTAAAATTTATGCAGAAAATTAAATCTTGTAAGTCGGGAAGGGCAGATGGCCAAGCCACTGCACTGTCAATTCAAATAAGCTTTTAGCCCATAGTCCTAATGGAAAAACGGGTAATCGGAGCCATTTAAAACACTAAAAACACCTCCCATTGCTTATTGAAGTCAAACAAAACCAAATTACTGCGTACTTAATACTACATACGCAATACTAATACTAGAAAAAAATGATACAAACAGACATACTCATCATAGGTGCCGGCCCCACCGGCCTCTTTACCGTTTTTGAAGCCGGATTGTTAAAGCTGAAATGCCATCTGATCGATGCCCTTCCCCAACCCGGCGGGCAGTGTTCCGAAATCTATCCCAAGAAACCTATTTACGATATTCCCGCCTATCCGGAAATTTTGGCGGGCGATTTGGTGGAACGCCTCTTGGAGCAGATCAAGCCCTTCAAGGCGGGCTATACCTTGGGAGAACGTGCGGAAACTTTGGAGAAATTGGAAGATGGCAGTTTTGTGGTCACCACCAACAAAGGAACGCGCCACCAAGCACCAGTAGTGGTCATCGCTGGCGGATTGGGATCCTTTGAGCCCAGAAAACCGGCCATAGCCAATATTTCCATTTATGAAAGCAAAGGGGTGGAGTACATGATCAAAGACCCCGAAGTGTACCGAGACAAGAAAGTGGTCATTTCCGGCGGGGGCGATTCCGCCCTGGACTGGGCCATTTATCTGACGGACATAGCCGCTGAGGTTTCTTTGGTGCACCGCCGCGAGGAATTTCGTGGTGCCTTGGATTCCGTGGAAAAGGCAAGGGAACTGGCCAAAATAGGAAAGATAAAATTGTACACCAAAGCAGAGGTAACCGAATTACATGGCGCTGAAGAATTAAAAGCAGTGGTCTTGCACCATACCGAAAAGGAACGGGAACCCACCTATCTGGAGACGGATTATTTCATTCCCCTCTTTGGGCTATCCCCCAAATTGGGCCCTTTGGGCAACTGGGGGCTTGATATTGAGCGCAATGCCATAAAGGTAAACAACGCCAAAGACTATCAAACGAACATCCCCGGGGTGTTTGCCATTGGCGATGTGAATACCTACGAGGGCAAGCTCAAATTAATCCTATCGGGCTTCCATGAAGCCGCTGTCATGTGCCAGTATGCCTATAACGTCATCAATCCCAACAAGCGGTATGTTATGAAATATACCACTGTGGGTGGGGTGCAAGGCTTTGACGGTTCCAAAAAGGAGGCCAAGAAAGAGGTGGTACAGCGTATCTTGTGAAAAAACAAGGTAATGGAAGTCAGTAGGATAAAGGTCCGGATACAGGGCCTTTATTAATAAGGGGGAGTTTGTTATATAGAAGATTCCATCGTTTCTTTGCATCCGATTATCAAAAAATTGCAGGTATCAAGAATTGTAGGGCGACTGGACCTTTCTAAACTTTGGCAACCTACTGCGTAATGTGTAGCTGGTGTTAAATGCTATATTTTTTGGAAGGAGCAGATAACATAAGAAAGCATTTTTAATACTATTCTAACTTGATAATGCGTTGTAACATCGAGAACTACAAACTTCTTATTAGGATAAATGAAGAATATTTTAGAAATTCTGCAGGAGCGTATTCTAGTGTTGGATGGGGCCATGGGCACCATGTTGCAGCGTTATTCATTTACTGAGGAAGACTTTAGGGGAGAGCGTTTTAAGGATTGGGAACATCCACTACAGGGCAACAACGACCTGCTGTCCCTTACCCAACCAGAGGCCATAGCCGCAGTGCACCGACAGTATCTGGAGGCCGGGGCGGATATCTTGGAGACCAATACCTTTTCCGGTACCACCATTGCCATGGCAGATTACCATTTGGAGGATTTAGTGTACGAGCTCAACTATGAGTCGGCCCGCATTGCCAAGGCCGTGGCCGCCGAGTTTACACAAAAGGAGCCCCACAAGCCGAGGTTCGTGGCGGGCAGCATTGGCCCAACCAATAAAACGGCCAGTATGTCGCCCAACGTCAACGATCCCGGGTTCAGGGCCATCTCCTTTGATGAATTGCGGATTGCCTATAAACAGCAAGTGGAGGCCCTTTTGGATGGTGGCGTGGATCTCTTGCTGGTAGAGACCATTTTTGACACTTTGAACGCAAAAGCGGCCCTTTTTGCCATAGAGGAAGTCAAGGAAGAGCGTCATATAGATGTGCCCATCATGGTGAGTGGAACCATCACGGATGCCTCTGGCAGAACCTTATCTGGCCAAACGGCAGAAGCTTTTTTGATTTCCGTTGCCCATATACCCATGTTGACGGTAGGTTTTAATTGTGCCTTAGGGGCCAAGCAGTTGGTGCCCCACTTGGAAGTGTTGGCTGGGAAGGCATCCTGTGGTATCAGTGCCCATCCCAATGCAGGGCTCCCCAATGCCTTTGGGGAATACGATGAAACCCCTAGGCAAATGGCGGAACAGATCAGGGAATATGTGGAAAAGGGATTGGTGAATATTGTGGGAGGATGTTGTGGTACCACCCCAGAGCATATAACCGCTATTACGGATTTGGTAGAAAATTTCGCTCCGCGGAAATTTTAGTTGTTGGTAAAGTCAAAAAAAATGAAACGTTATACAGAATTGGAAGTAGGGAAGGAATCACGGGTTTTGGTTCGTGGCATGTATTCCATTTCAAAATCTTTGCCGCAACAGGAACGCTATGGTTTAACGAATCAATTTAGACGTTCTGCAGTTTCTATTCCTTCAAATATAGCGGAAGATTGTGGTAGAAGAATGGCGAGTGATACTATTCAGTTTTTGCATATTTCCAGAGGATCGCTTTACGAATTGGAACCCCAATTATATATAGCTTTGGACTTCAATTATATTTCAAATGATGATTTTAGGGGAATAAACAATAGAATTGTAAGCTGTAAGAAGTTGCTAAATGGCTTTATCAAATATCATAAAAGTGATGGAAAATAAATGAGTTTTAGTTTGGATATACCAACAACCAACAGCCAACAACCAGCAGTCAAATATATGAGGTTAAGCGGCTTGGAGCCCCTAGTGGTAACCCCGGAAACCAACTTCATTAACGTTGGTGAAAGAACCAATGTGGCGGGTTCCAAAAAGTTTTTGAGACTCATAAAGGAGGAGCGTTTTGAGGAAGCGTTGGATGTGGCCAGGGAACAGGTGGAAGGGGGTGCCCAGATCATTGATGTGAACATGGATGACGGACTGATTGATGGCAAGGCCGCCATGGTAAAGTTCCTGAACCTGGTCATTGCCGAGCCAGACATTGCCCGGGTGCCCATCATGATAGACTCCTCCAAATGGGAGATCATTGAGGCAGGGCTGCAGGTGGTGCAGGGCAAGTGCGTGGTTAATTCCATTAGTTTAAAGGAAGGGGAGGAACAGTTCATGCAACAGGCCAAACGTATACAGCGCTATGGAGCGGCGGTGATCGTCATGGCCTTTGATGAGGTGGGGCAGGCCGATACCTTGGATCGAAGGATTGAGATCGCGGAGCGCTCCTACCGTATTTTGGTGGATAAGTTGCACTTTCCGCCAGAGGACATCATTTTTGACCTTAACATTTTTCCCGTGGCCACGGGCATGGACGAGCACAAACGCAATGCCTTGGATTTTATTGAGGGCACGCACTGGGTGCGCCAAAACCTGCCCCACTGTAGCGTAAGTGGTGGTGTCAGCAACGTTTCCTTTTCCTTTAGGGGCAACAACCCCGTTAGGGAGGCCATGCATTCCGTGTTTCTGTACCACGCTATTAAAGCGGGGATGAACATGGGCATTGTAAATCCCAGTATGCTGGAGGTGTATGATGATATTCCTAAGGATCTTTTGGAGCGCGTGGAGGATGTCATTTTAAACCGAAGGGATGATGCCACGGAGCGTTTATTGGATTTTGCGGAGTCGGTCGTGGGTAAGGCCAAAGAGAGTAAAGTGGATCTGTCCTGGCGCGAAGATCCCCTGCAAGATAGGATCACCCGTGCCTTGGTGAAAGGCATTGACCAATATATCGTAGAGGATGTAGAGGAAGCCCGGCAAGCGGCAGATAAGCCCATTGAGGTCATTGAAGGGCATTTGATGACCGGTATGAATGTGGTGGGAGATTTGTTCGGGAGCGGAAAAATGTTCTTGCCCCAAGTGGTAAAATCTGCACGGGTCATGAAAAGAGCGGTGGCGCATTTACTACCTTATATAGAAGAAGAGAAACTGCTCAACCCGCAAGTTGGAGACGAAAAGGGCAATGGTAAAATCTTAATGGCCACTGTAAAAGGGGATGTCCATGATATTGGCAAAAACATAGTCAGCGTGGTATTGGCCTGTAATAATTACGAAATTGTTGATTTGGGCGTCATGGTGCCGCCAGAAAAAATCATTGCCTCCGCGGTTGAGCATAAAGTGGATGTAATTGGCCTTAGCGGCTTGATCACCCCCTCTTTGGATGAAATGGTACACCTGGCCAAGGAGATGGAGCGCCAGAATTTCAAGATACCATTGTTGATCGGTGGGGCTACCACCAGCAAGGCGCATACGGCCGTGAAGATCGCCCCACAGTACAGTGAAGCGGTAGTGCACGTTAACGATGCCTCCCGGGCGGTGACCGTGGTGGGCGATCTGTTGCAAAAAGAGACCTCGGCCTCCTACAAGGAAAGAATCAAGGAGGATTATGGGGATTTTAGGGCCAAATTCATGAATAGGGCCACGCACAAGACCTATAAGACCTTGGCAGCGGCGCGGGACAATAAATTTAAAATCGATTGGCGGGCCACTGAGATTGTAAGGCCCAATACCTTGGGCATACAGGTCATTGAAGAACAAGACCTGGGGGCATTGGTGCCCTTTATAGATTGGACTCCTTTTTTCAGGAGTTGGGAACTGCACGGAAAGTACCCGGATATCCTTACGGATGCCGTGGTGGGTGCACAGGCTAGGGATCTATTTGCCGATGCCCAGGACATGCTGAAACAGATCATTGGGAAGAAACAGTTGAAGGCCAAGGGGATCTTTGGACTTTTCCCTGCCAACACAATACAGGAGGATGATATTGAGGTTGTTTTGAGCAGTGAAGGGAATGCAGAGGAAAAGCGCTTCATCTTCCGAACCCTGCGCCAGCAATTACAAAAAAAAGAAGGGGTACCCGATTACGCCCTGGCCGATTTCATTGCCCCAGAAACCAGTGGAATGCAGGACTATATAGGCTGTTTTTGTGTCACCACCGGCTTTGGCACCGCAGCATTGGCCGGGGAGTACGAAAAGCAGTTGGACGATTACAATTCCATTTTGGTAAAGGCCTTGGCGGACCGCTTGGCGGAAGCTTTTGCCGAATATTTGCATAAGGAAGTGCGTCTGGAACATTGGGGCTATGCGGCCAACGAGGATTTGAGCAATGAGGAGCTGATACGGGAGTCGTACAAGGGCATACGGCCTGCACCCGGATATCCTGCATGCCCGGATCATTTGGAAAAGTTAACGATTTGGGAGCTCTTGAACGTGAAGGAGACCATAGGGGTGGAATTAACGGATAGTCTGGCCATGTGGCCGGCAGCGTCCGTGAGTGGTTATTATTTTGGCAACCCGGAAGCACGCTATTTTGGACTCGGAAAAATAACCGAGGACCAAGTGGCCGATTTTGCCCAAAGAAAGGACATCAGTCTGGAAAAGGCCAAAAAATGGTTGGCTCCAAATATTGCGGATGATTGATATGCGTTAGGGATTGTAGTGGCATCTTTTTCTATTTTTGTTCCCATGTAAAGGATGAGCTCCTATTATGAAAAAATAGAAAAAATACAGCGGAAAGCCCGCCCGAACGCCCAAATAAAAGTATAATTGAATTAAAATGACCCAATAATAGTTCCCCCTTTGGGGGCTAGGGGGCAAGCATGAAAATAACGGAACACATAGCACAGGCGCAAGGGGAGACCCTTTTTAGTTTTGAGGTGATACCCCCCGTAAAGGGCAAGAGCATACAGGAGCTCTATGACAATATAGACCCCCTCATGGAGTTCAACCCACCGTTTATTGACGTGACCACCTCTAGGGAGGAATATGTCTATATAGATCGGAACGGCCTGTTGGACAAGAAAAAGACCCGCATGCGGCCGGGTACCGTGGGCATCTGCGCCTCCATTCAGCATAAGTACCAAGTGGATACGGTGCCGCACCTGCTTTGTGGCGGCTTTACCAAGGAAGAAACGGAATACGTGCTGGTGGATTGCCATTATTTGGGCATTGAAAACGTTATGGCGCTGCGCGGTGATGCCATGAAGGAAGAGAAATACTTTAAGCCTACCGAGGGCGGCCATGCCTATGCCAAGGAACTGGTGGCCCAGATACGCGACCTGTGCGGGGGCAAGTACTTGCATGAGACCATAACGGCCGCCGATGCCGCCAATTTTTGCATTGGGGTGGCAGGCTACCCAGAGAAGCACCTAGAGGCCCCATCCCTACAGTCCGATCTAAAAAGGCTCAAAGAAAAGGTGGATGCCGGGGCGGATTATGTGGTGACCCAGATGTTCTTTGACAACGCCAAGTTTTTTGAATTTGTGGAGGCTGCTAAGGACATGGGCATTACCATCCCCATTATTCCTGGGATAAAGCCCATTGCGGTGAAACGGCATTTGCAGCTGTTGCCACAGGTCTTTCGGATAGACATACCCCAAGACCTGATCGATGCCGTAGAGGATTGTGCCAATAACAAAGCGGTAAGACAGGTGGGCATTGAATGGGCCATACAGCAGAGCAAAGAGCTCAAGGATGCCGGGGTCCCCGTACTGCATTATTACTCCATGGGAAAATCGGACAATATTAAGGCGATTGCGGGGGAGGTTTTTTAGGTT
>CAKZLG010000110.1 GCA_937125035.1 uncultured Maribacter sp.
CAAGCCGAGCTAGGGCCGTAATTAAAGAAAAGGAAAATTATGAACGTAGAAAACACAAAGGCGCAAATGCGGAAAGGGGTTTTGGAGTATTGCATACTGTCCATCCTCAATGGGCAGGATAAGTATGCCTCTGAAATCTTGGAGACGCTAAAGGACGCCAAAATGCTGGTGGTAGAGGGTACCATTTACCCTCTTTTGACCCGTTTGAAAAATGCGGGCCTACTCAATTACCGTTGGGAAGAGTCCACCTCCGGGCCACCTAGAAAGTACTACACCCTTACCGAGACCGGTAAACTGTTCCTCAAGGAACTGGATACCACTTGGGACGAACTAAGAAAAGCCACCAACCTGGTCACCAACACAAAAAACAGCTAAAAAAATGAACAAGACAGTCAATATAAATCTAGCCAATATGCTCTTTCATATCGATGAGGATGCATACCAGAAAATGCGCAGATACCTGGAATCCGTAAAGCGCTCCTTTGCCAATACCCCGGGCAGTGATGAGATACTGGCGGACATTGAGGCTCGGATCGCCGAGCTTTTCCACGAGAAATTGGAAAACGACCGCCAGGTGATCACCGTAAAGCAAGTGGATGAGGTCATTGCCATCATGGGCCAACCAGAGGACTACATGGTAGATGAGGATATTTTTGAGGATGAGCCCAAAACGGCCAAAGCCCCATCAGCGACCAAAAGGCCAAAGAAACTCTACCGGGACACGGAGCACAAATACGTGGCCGGTGTCTCCTCTGGCCTGTCCCATTATTTGGGATTGGATCCTATTTGGATCCGTATTCTATGGGTATTGCTCACCATTGGGTCCAGCGGTGGTTTTATATTTATCTATGGCCTACTTTGGATCTTGATTCCGGAAGCCTCCACTACGGCGCAGAAGCTGGACATGCGCGGAGAGGCCGTGAACATCAGCAATATTGAACGAAAAGTAAAAGAGGGTTTTGATGACGTTGCGGATCGTGTAAAAAGTGTTGACTATGAAAAAATGGGCAACACCGTCAAAAAAGGAGGCAAGACATTTTTTGATACTTTGGGGGAAATCGTCATTTTCCTGTTCAAGATATTCGCCAAGCTCATTGGTATCCTGCTCATTATCATTGGGGCGGCCACCCTCATTGGTCTTTTCGTGGGTCTATTGAGCGTGGGCATCATAGACGCCGTGCACATACCGGGAATGGATTTTTACAATGTCATCAATTCCACTAACTTACCAGTTTGGGTAGTATCCCTATTGGCCTTTTTCGCCATTGGTATTCCCTTTTTCTTTTTGCTCTACCTAGGACTTAAGATATTGGTCACCAACCTAAAGAGCATAGGAAACGTAGCCAAATTCAGTCTTTTGGGCCTTTGGCTGGTCTGTGTGATACTGCTTATTGTCTTTGGTATCCGGGAAGCGGCCTCCCATGCCTACACGGGCAGTGTAACAGAAGATCAGGAACTGTACTTTACCCCCCAAACGGATACCTTGCGCTTGGTACTGGAAAGTTCCGATTTTTATGGCGAAGGCAACGAAATACGCATGGATGATATGCTTCTGGTACACGATGCCAGTGGCAACCCCATGCTGCAATCAGAGAATGTGCGCTTTCGGATTGAAAAATCAAAAGATAGCCTCTTTAGGATTGAGATACGCAAAGAAGCGGATGGCCCATCGTTCTTGGCCGCTAAGGAAACCGCTCAACAAATTGAGTATCATTACCGCGTGGAAGGCTCTCGCCTGATTTTGAACGACTACCTCACCACGGGAGAGGAAAACAAATTCAAGGACCAAGAAGCACGTATCAATATCATGGTGCCCCAAGGTACCGTGGTAACGTATGACCATCAAAAATCAAGAAGTTGGGTGCTGCGCGCTGATACGGACAAGGATACGGACAACCTGGAAGGCTACATTTGGAAAATGGATACCAATGGCCTTTTGACCTGTCTGGACTGTCCAGAGAATATGGAAGAAACCGAAGACGATCATGAGAATAGGATACGCATCAATAAAGAGGGCATTGACATCAACATCAATGATAAGGGTGAAAAGGGAAAGATCAGGATCAACCAAGATGGCATTGACATTGATGTCAAGGACAATGGCGAGTCCTTTAAAATGAAACTGGACCAAGACGGGATCAAGATCGATGCCCAGGATGGGGACAGTACTGTTTCCAAACGGATAATCAAAAATAAGTAGGCCCATTACAGTTGGGTACTCAAAAACCACAACTGGGCCATTATATTTAGTTCCCCCAAGAACAAAATCTCAATTTTACATCAATCTAAAAACAACAATCATGACAACACTAGTAAAAGTAACCATAGCAATGGTTTTGGCCCTGTTCCTTTCCTCATGCGGATTTGACATCAACATAGGCGATTTTGGATCGGGAAAGCAGGGCAACGGCATCGTTGTGGAAGAAAATAGACAGGTAACACAGGAATTCACCGCCGTGCATGCCTCAGAAGGGCTGGACGTATATGTTATGCAAAGTACTGATTTTGCGATTTCCGTAGAGGCGGATGAGAACATCATGGACCTTATTGGTACGGACATCAAAAATGGTACATTGCGCGTACATGCCATTGAGAACATTGGCCATGCGACGAAAAAAGTATTTGTGACCCTGCCCAACGTCACTGCCCTTGAAAGCTCCAGTGGGGCGCACCTCACTACGCAGAATTTGATCGAAGCAGACCGTGTAACGATAGATTCCAGCAGTGGTTCCATCCTTACGGCAGAACTGCAGGCCAATGCTATGGACATAGACGCCAGCAGCGGTGCCAATATTGAGGTGTCCGGGACAACGGACAAACTCTATGTGGATGGGAGCAGCGGGGCCAACATAAGGGCCAAGGACTTGGATGCCAAGGAATGCCGAGCAGATGGGAGCAGCGGGGCCAATATCAGCGTCAACGTGAGCAATGCGCTCACGGCAGATGCCAGTAGTGGCGCCAATATAAGATATGCAGGGGATGCCGAAGTGACCAAGAGCAAATCGGTCTCTGGAAGTGTGGCCAAGTATTGATTTCATCAACCATA
>CAKZLG010000111.1 GCA_937125035.1 uncultured Maribacter sp.
ATCGTCATCTTTTCGGCCCTGAGCGGTAAGCGTTTGGCGCTAGGCGTTTGGTGGCTCTTTGTTTGTTGATTGAGGGTTAGTTGTTCCTTTCGGTTCCCCCTTAGCCACTGGTCCTAAATCTGTACTTGACACTTGCCCTGGAACCTGATCTCAAAGCCCTGCTACGGCGGCCTCTGCACATCGCTCCCCGTCCATGGCCGCGGAAACGATACCGCCGGCGTAGCCGCCACCTTCCCCGCAAGGGAACAGACCTTTAATTTCAATGTGCTCTAACTGTTCATTTCTTGGGATGGTCACAGGCGAAGAGGTGCGCGATTCCACCCCCACAATATTGGCCTCGGAAGTATAATAGCCATGCATTTTTTCCCCGAAGGCTTTAAAGCCAGTGCGTAAGCGACTCCCAATGTGTTTGGGCAGCAACGAATGTAAGGGGGCTGATTTCAGCCCTGGTTGGTAGGAGGTGGGGTTTAGATCGGCGGACGTCCTGCCCTCCACAAAATCTGTTAAGCGCTGGGCAGGGGCCGTTTGTGTACGCCCGCCAGCGGTAAATGCCAAGCGTTCTAGGTCTTTCTGGTACTCAAGACCTTTGAGGGCACCAAAATGGGCGTATTTTTGGAGGTCCTCCTCCACATTGATTTCCACCACAATGCCGGAATTGGCAAAGCGATTGTCCCGTTTTGAGGGAGACATTCCATTGACCACTACTTCTCCTGGGGCAGTTGCAGCCGGCACGATGAAGCCTCCCGGACACATGCAAAAGGAGTAGACGCCCCGCCCCTTCACCTGTTCCACCAAACTGTAGGAAGCCGCCGGGAGCAAGGCATTCCGTTTCCCGGAACAATGATATTGTATGGTGTCTATGATCTCTTGCGGGTGTTCCACCCGAACGCCCATGGCAAAGCTCTTGGCAGCTATGGCCACATGCTTTCTGTGCAGCAGCTCAAAGACATCTCGGGCGGAATGGCCCGTGGCCAAAATGACCCTTTCCACTGCAATCTCATTTTGGTTTTGTAGAACGATGGAGGTTAATCGGTTGTCCTTAATAGTGAAATCCGTTACCCTTGTGTTGAAATGCACTTCACCTCCAAATTTCAAAATGGTTTCGCGCATGTTCTGTACGATCTTGGGCAATTTATTCGTGCCAATGTGTGGATGCGCGTCAATCAAGATATCTTCCTTTGCCCCATGGTAAACCAAGCTTTCAAAAATGCGCCTGATGTCCCCTCGTTTTAAGCTCCGGGTGTAGAGCTTCCCGTCAGAATAAGTGCCCGCCCCGCCTTCACCAAAACAATAATTGGAATCCTCCCCCACGATATGGTCTTGATTAATGGCCTTGAGGTCTCGCCTGCGGTCCTGTACGTTTTTGCCGCGTTCAAAAACAATCGGTTTAAAGCCAAGCTCCAAACACCTCAATGCCGCCCACATGCCGGCAGGGCCAAATCCGATGATGTGGATAGGTTTAGCGTTGGAAACATCCTTATAACCAAAAGTGTAACTGGTTTTGGGCGCAGGTGCTTCCTGCGTGTAAACGGTCAGTTTATAGTTAAAGTAGATCGTGGGCTTCCGGGCATCTACGGATTTTCGTAGTATCTTAAAGGTAAATGAAGGGCTGGCCAATCCTAAATGGCGGGCTATTTTCTGCTCTAGGATGTTTTCCCCTTCCGCTTCTTTTAAGCTAATCCGTAACTGAATGTTCCTGATCATGGCGGCAAAATTACGCCAAATATGGCATCCCTAGCGCTTACCAAACTCCTTTTTGTAGGCAGAGGGTGTTCTTCGGGTTATGGCCTTGAATTGCTTGTTGAAGTTGGACAGCGTTTGGAAACCACTGGCATAACAGGCCTGGGAGGCATTCATTTTTTGTTCCAACAACAGTTTGCAGGCATGCCCTACCCGTATTTCGCTGACAAATTCAGAAAAGGTCCTATTGGCATGTACCTTAAAATATCTGCTGAAGGAGGTGGGGGTCATGTTGGTCAGTGCCGCCAACTCCTCTGCGGTTATTTTCCTCCCAAAGTGTTTCATAACATGGGCATACACCTTGTTCATGCGTTCTGTGTCCCCCTGTTTTAGAGAGTTGATGTATCCTGGGCTGGCCAAAACCTCCATTTTCATGGTTTTACTCAGCAGGTTCAATAGCTTCAGCAGCTCCATAATGCGCTCTAAACCTTCCAGCACCAGGAGGTTCTGCATCATGGTTTTGACCAATTTGGCGATGGAACCATCTACCAAAAGCCCTCTACGACTGTTTTCAAGAAGTTGTTTGAGTTTAAGGCCTTCTTCTTTGTTCAAGAGGTCTTTTCCTAAAAAATCACGGTTAAAATATACTACGATTCCTTCTGAAAAGCTGTTTTTGGAAAGGAGGTGCGTATCCACATCGCTTTTCCATAAGTGGGGCAGGTTGGGCCCGGTAAAGGTGATCTCTCCCTCTTTGTACGGCCGTATGCTATCTCCAATGAACTGGGTACCCCTTCCCTTGAGCACCAAAAACAATTGGTATTCTTGGTGAAAATGCCAATTGGGGTCGAAAAAGGGTTGTCTCAACGCCTTCGCCACCAAGGCATGGGTTTCCGGAATGGGCGATTTTTCTAAGGCTAATTTCAATACTATATCCTAACGGTGCGTAGGGTATTCCTAAAACAACACACTTATTTGCCCGTAAAAATAACATTTTGTTTTTTAACATGACAAAATAAAGTCAGTTTAAGATAAATCACAGGAATTTTAATTGTCGATTTATAACTAAAATTGAGGTATAATTAAATACCTGTCAATTTATGAAGACGTTTTATAGGATTTATGCGACACTTGGGGCCGTTTTGGTATTGTTTACAGCCTGTAAAATGGAGAAAAACGCCCAGGTCTTCAAGGATGATGCCCCAAGAAGATTGGAAATGCTGTTCCTGGGGCACGCTATAGAACACCACAATTCTGGAGCCTATTTCCCCGTATTGGCCCAAGCCTTGACCAAGGAAGGCATCAACCTTACCTATACGGAAGATGTGAGCGATTTAAATCCAGATGAACTATCGCGTTATGATGGACTGATCATCTATGCCAATCACGATGAGATTACGCCCGCACAGGAAAAGGCCTTATTGGCCTACGTGAAGGAGGGCCATGCATTTATACCTTTACATTCCGCAAGTTTCTGTTTTAGGAATTCACCGGAGTACATCAACTTGGTAGGGGCCCAGTTCAAGGAACATAAGACCGGTACCTTCACTGCGGATATCGTGGCCAAGGACCATCCCATCATGAAGAACGTGGAACCTTTTTCTACGTGGGACGAAACTTATGTCCATGACAAAATAGCGGAGGATATCACCGTGCTCATGGAACGGGTGGAAGGGGAGCATCATGAACCATGGACCTGGGTGAGGAATTACGGGGAGGGAAAGGTGTTTTACACTGCCTACGGCCATGATGAGCGCACTTGGAACCACCCCGGTTTTCAGAACTTGGTGAAGGAAGGCATCCTTTGGGCGGTTGACGATAACGCCAAAAAGAATTGGACGGATTTTATGGTGGATATGCCCAGCTTGGCCTATGAGGAACGTTCCGGAATTCCCAATTATGAGAAACGGTATCCGGCACCCAATTATCAATTGCCATTGACCCCAGAGGCATCGGCAAAATTAATCCAGGTGCCCGCTGGGTTTAGCTTACAACTCTTCGCTTCAGAGCCGGACATCATCAACCCCATTGACATGCATTGGGATGAGCGGGGGCGGCTGTGGGTCATAGAGACCGTGGACTACCCCAATACGGTAAGGGATGAAGAGGGTGTTGGCGATGACAGAATAAAGATTTTGGAGGACACTAACGGCGATGGTAAGGCCGATAAGGTTACGGTGTTTGCCGAGCAACTGAATATCCCCACCAGCTTTTCATTTTACGACGGGGGCATTGTTGTGTCACAAGCGCCCCATTTCCTTTTCCTAAAAGATACCAACGGTGATGATAAGGCAGATGTGCGTGAAGTGATGATAGACGGCTGGGGCACCCGGGATACACATGCCGGACCCTCCAATTTGCAATACGGTGTGGACAATCACTTATATGGGGTAGTGGGTTATTCCGGTTTTGAAGGGCAGATTTTTGGGACCGACTATAAATTCAATCAAAACGTATATAGGTTCCATCCTAAAAAGGCATCATTTGAAGTGTTGACCAACACCAGCAATAACACGTGGGGATTGGGAATAACGGAAGACAATGCCATTTTTGCCTCTACGGCCAACAACACGCACAGCGTGTTCTTAGGCCTGCCCAATACGGCCATAGCACAGATAAAGGGCCTCCCGGCACAGGGCAGTATGAAGATAGACGGCCATTATGATATGCTTTCTCTGACCCCAAATGTAAGGCAGGTAGATGTCTTTGGGGGCTTTACGGCCGCCGCAGGGCACCATTTTTACACGGCAAGGACCTATCCAAAAACGTACTGGAATAAAATTGCCCTAGTCTGTGAACCCACGGGCGGCGTGGTTCATATGGCCCAGATTGAAAAAGTGGGCGCTGGCTACAAAGAGCTGGACGGGGGCAACCTATTTGCCAGTTCAGACGAGTGGGTATCCCCCGTCGTTGCCAAAGTAGGTCCGGATGGCCATGTGTGGGTGGCTGATTGGTACAATTTCATTGTTCAGCACAACCCAACCCCCAGCAAGGAGCGCGGTGGTTTTGATGCCGAAAACGGGGATGGCAATGCCTATGTGAATCCGTTGCGGGATAAATCCAGAGGTCGCATCTGGAGGATTGTGCCAAAAGGAGCGGAATCAGAGACCTTTGTGCTGGACCCAAATGATACGGATGCCCTCTTAGACGCCCTAGATCATTCCAATATGTTTTGGAGAATGACCGCACAACGACTATTGGTGGAAAAGGGGGACACGGAAGTATTGCCCGGTCTGTATGCCTTGGTAACTGATGACGCCATGGATGAATTGGGCATGAATACAGGGGCCTTACATGCGTTATGGGCCATAGATGGGTTGGTTTCCATAGAAGCCAATGAAGAAGCGCGCAATGTGGTGGCTGGGGCGCTTTATCATCCATCGGCCGTCATCCGCAGAGCTGCAGTTCAAATACTATCCGGAACAGAAAAATCCACAGAAGCGGTGATCAACGCAAACGTATTGAAGGATAAAGACCCAGGAGTACGCTTGGCCGCCCTGCTGTATGTAATGGAAAGGGAGCCCTCTGAGGTTTTGGGCGAAGCTATTTTTAAGTTGAGCAATGACCAACCCGTACTGACCGATAATTGGTTGGCGAAAGCAGCCTATGCAGCGGCCGGCAAACATGGCCCAGGCTTTATGGCCAGTTTCAAGGCGGCCAACCCCACCATGGATATGGCACAATTGGGAAAAAACCAGAGGCAGACTGTAGACTTTGATGATAGTGATTGGCAATCGATGGCGCTGCCGCAGACCCTAGAGGCTGCCGGTTTGGATATGGACGGGGTGGTTTGGTTCCGAAAAAAATTCCAATTCAATCCCCAAGAAGGAGCCATGTTGTCCCTGGGACCCATAGATGAGTCGGATGTAGTCTATATGAACGGGGAGCGTATCGGTTTTACGGAGGACGATGCTGCCAGGAACCGATACTACCGTGTGGATAAGGACCTCTTTAAAAATGGGGGAAATGTACTGGCCATTAGGGTGGAGGATACTGAGGGCACTGGGGGTTTCAGTGGCGCACCGGACCAGATGTTCATCAGAGAGGGCGGTTGGTCTGGCAAAAATCAAATCAGCCTAGCGGGAGATTGGAAGTACGAGGTGGAAACGGATTTCTCCATAACGCCCAAAAACGCCTTTGGCGGAAGTACCCTGGCCGAGGTATTTGCCAAAAATCACCTTGACACAGCCCTGGATACTCAGGTATTGGACGATGCCGATTCAGATAACAGGGTGGTCATACACATGAAGACCATTGAAAATGAAATGAAGTTTGATATCACAGAGTTTGTGGTGGAAGCAGGGCAAGAAGTGGAGCTGATTTTGGACAATGTGGACTTTATGCAACACAATTTGGTGATCGTGGAACCTGGTGCGAAAGATAAAGTGGGGGCCGCAGCCGATAAATTGGCCATGGATGCCAACGGGTCAAATCAAAATTATGTGCCCAGAATGCCCGAAGTCCTGTTTGCCACCGCCTTGGTTAATCCGGAAGAGACCGTGACCCTAAGATTCACGGCTCCTTCTAAACCAGGCGAATATCCTTATATCTGTACCTTCCCTGGTCATTGGCGCATTATGCAGGGGGTCATGAAAGTAGTGGCTAAACCAATATAAGATGGGTCAAAAAATGAAATACGGTGTTAGCACGTGGTTGTGGCAATCGCCCTTTACCACAGAATCCATTGCACTTTTTCCAAAGATAAGGTCCATGGGGTTTGATGTTGTGGAAATTCCTGTGGAAGACCCAGCTTTGATAAATGTGGAAGTGGTTAAAAAGGCATTGGATGACAATGGCCTGGAACCTACCCTATGCATCGTTTTTGGGGATGATAAGGATTTGACATCCAACGATGCTTCCAAATATCAAAATTGTTTTATGCATGCTGAAAAATGCTTTTTGCTTGCTGCACACCTAGGTGTGAACTTTGTTGCTGGCCCACTATATGCTGCCGTGGGTAAGGCCCGTTTGGCGCCTGCAGCGGAAAAGAAAGCGGAATGGGGCAGGGCTGTAAGCAATTTGAGAACCCTTTCCGGTATCGCAAAAAACCATGGTCTGGACATTGCTCTGGAACCGCTGAACCGGTTTGAGTCGGACTTGATCAATACGGCCGATGACGTGGTGCGCCTTCTGGATGACATCAACGAGGAGAACATGAAAATCATTTTAGATGGTTTTCACATGACCATAGAAGAACAGGACATCCGCAAGGCGATCAATACCGCTGGCGATAGATTGGTGCATGTTCAGGTATCCGAAAACCATCGGGGCATTCCGGGTACGGGGCTAACGCCTTGGGAAGATTTTGTAAAAGGATTACAGGACGTAAAGTATCAAGGTGCCTTGGTCATAGAGAGCTTTACCCCGGAAATACCGGAACTGGCGGCAGCTGTCAATATTTGGAAAAAACTGGCGACTACCCAGGATGCCTTCGCTGAAGAAGGATTGAAATTTTTAAGGAATACATTTAAGTAAAACTGAAAAATATGAGTACAAAGAAAGTGAATGTGGCCATTATCGGTTTAGGTTTTGGCGCAGAATTTATTCCCATATACCAAAAGCACCCCAACGCCAATTTAGTGGCCCTTTGCCAGCGTAACGAGGCCAAATTGAACGAATTGGCGGACGCCTTCGGCATTGACAAGAGATATACGTCGTATGAAGAACTGTTAAACGATACGGAGATAGATGCGGTGCACATCAACACACCCATCCCCAACCATGGGGAGCAATCCATTAAAGCCTTAAAGGCAGGCAAGCATGTGGCCTGTACCGTGCCCATGGCCACCACGGTAGAGGAGTGCGCCGAGATTGTACGGTTGACCCAAGAGACGGGACTCACCTATATGATGATGGAAACCGTGGTGTATGCGCGTGAGTTTCTGTACATGAAAGAACTCTATGAAAATGGGGAATTGGGCAAGGTACAGTTCTTAAAGGCAAGCCATCAACAAGACATGGACGGTTGGCCCAATTATTGGCCAGGATTGCCGCCAATGCACTATGCCACCCATTGTGTAGGGCCCGTATTGGCTTTGACCCGGGGAGAGGCGGAGTATGTTTCCTGTTTTGGATCCGGCACCATTAGGGAAGAATTGATCAAAGAATACAATTCCCCTTATGCCGTGGAAACCACCCACATTAAGTTCAAGGATTCCGATCTGAGCGCCCAAGTGTACCGTTCTTTGTTTGATGTGGCCCGGCAGTACCGGGAAAGTTTTGAGGTGTACGGTTCCAAGAAATCGGTGGAATGGCCCTTGATTGAGGGAAGGCCCTTGGTGGTACATACGGCCAAAAAGCCGGAACCAGAAATTCCGGAAGAAGTTGAAAGTCCGGATTATGCCAAGCTATTGCCCAAGGAGATCCAACACTTCACCACCCAAGGGGTCTATGATTCCGAGGGAAACGAGCACTTATCCTTTACCCAAGGTGCAGGGCATGGCGGATCACACCCGCATTTGGTGCATGAGTTTGTGGAAGCTTTGGTGCAGGGCAGATCGCCCTATCCCAATGCCCAACAATCCGCCAACATAACCTGTGTGGGTATTCTGGCGCACGAATCGGCACAAAAAGGAGGGGAAATCATCAAACTACCGGAGTTTACCTTTTCATGAGTAGCAAAGGGCGGTTCATTTGGTGATCGTAATTGATTGAGGTCATTTTGAGCACATGTTAAAAAACCATTTCAGGCTTGGCCTAACCTCTCTCAAAGCCCTTTTGGCCACATAAAAAGCTGGGCCTACAACATTAAATAGGGTAAGGTGTCCGTGTCCTTTACTTTTAGTGTGTTATCTCTAGAGGGACTCGCTTTGAAATACGTTATAGGCTTATTTTTGATGTTAATGCTTGGTTTTCATGTTTTACATGGCCAGGAAACCTTTTCAGATACCTTTACCACGGCTTCCTATGGTAATAATGACGGGTCCATGCCATTTGCAGGGAACTGGACGGAAACCGGTGAAGCCGATAATCCCACTTCAGGCAGAATGCAGATTGACGGGCAGCGCCTGCGCTTGCGTGATTTAGACAACAATTACATCACTAGAAACCTAAACTTGGCCAATGCGTTGACCGCTACCCTTACACTGAATTTTGAAAGGACCGCTGGCGACGAGATTGTGGGAGTACAACTTTTCAATGGATCATCGTATACTACAATAGGCTCATTGAATGGATTAGGGTCATTTACTTACAATTTGAATGCAAATCAAATGAGTGCCAGTGCGGGAATCCGATTCATTTCGGACAGTGCTGGATGGGGTAACTCGGAAACAATGTACATTGACAATGTATTGTTTTCCGTGACCTATCCCAATCAGCCGCCCGTTGTCACGGGAACGGGAAATCAGGTTCACTGCAATGGCGGTACTACGTCCATTGCCGAGAGCATAAGCATAACGGACCCGGACGACTCCACTACGACGGCCGTCTACATTCAAATTTCAAATGGGTATGTCAATGGGGAGGACCTATTGGTCCTTGCCGGTAGCCATCCGGGCATTACCCCTAGTTGGGATGTTGTGGAAGGAAAACTGACCCTTCAAGGCCCGGCGACCTACACCGCGTTTGAAAATGCCATCTTGGATGTCCAATACTCCACCAGTGCACCGATGCCTACTGGATCACGCCAGTTTTCCATTACCGTGGGGGAGGCCAATTTTCTGCCCGCTACACAACATTATTACGAGTTCGTTTCAGCACCGGGAATATCATGGACAGATGCAGAGGCCGCCGCGGCAGCACGAAATTATTTTGGCCTACAGGGTTATTTGGTGACATTGACCACACAAGAAGAAGCTGATTTTTCAGGGGAACAAGCCAGTGGTTTTGGTTGGATCGGGGCGGCTGATGTCGCTAGCGAAGGCCAGTGGGTTTGGATGACAGGCCCAGAGGCAGGCACACCATTCTGGAGTGGAAGAGCCAACGGAAACACCCTACCGCCCACAAATTTTGCCAATTGGAACGGGGGTGAGCCCAACCAAGCAGGGAATGAGGATTATGCCCATATTGCTGATCCGTCAGTAATCAGGGGTGGAGCTCCTATTGGTGCTTGGAACGATTTGCCCAATAACGGGGGTGGCGGAGCTTACGCCTCCCAAGGCTATGTTGTGGAATACGGTGGGATGCCCGGTGACCCAATTTTGAATATTTCGGCTACGACCACCTTAACCATGGATACTAATGCTCCTACTTGGGTAACGGCCGTAGGTGCTTTGGATGAAAATTATGAATGTGCCTCAGATGTGCCCTCATTCCCTTCCTGTACTTCCCTCAACACCACTTTTTTCAACGAAAACCAATACTCTTGGGGCTTTGGACTTCAAAACAATACCGGCTCCCAAATTGATGCTTGGGAAGTGAGGATCCTCAATGCGGATTACCAATTGAATCCCGCGCAGATGAGCAATGCAACAGCGTTTACCTATTCGGAAATAGACAATGGAGATGGTACTTTCGATTTGTTTTTGACCGGAACGGCGCCCATTGCTCCTTGGAGTGGTATTGCTGGGGGCAATATTCAATGGCCCGGGGTAAATTTTGGATTTAATCCAGATTCAGATGGCATCACGGTCTTTTGCGGCACACCACCCTTTGCACCTCCAACGGCAACAGATGATTGCACAGTGACGGACATATCCGTGGTGAACGATGAAATTACGAGTTTCACTTCCGCCAATGATTTTACCCGTGCCATTACCTATGTGGCCACGGATAGCAGTGGCAATACGAGCGTACCATTTACCAAGACCATTACCGTACAAGACACTACGGCACCTACGGCCAGCAATCCCGCATCCATCACCGTTTTTTGCAGTGCCGATGTGCCCGCACCTGACGTAGGTGTGGTTATGGATGAAGCCGATAATTGTGTCGGTCCCCTGACCGTGGTTCATGTGGGTGACAGCACCGATAGTGGGACCAATCCCGAAACAATCACAAGGACGTATAGTGTTACTGATGGTATTGGGAACACCACGAACGTCTTTCAAACGATTGCCGTTTACCCTGTAGGGATAGCAACACAACCGGTCAATGTTACCACGGTGGCGGGGAGTACCATTGGTTTTTCAATCAGCACCAACAATGTGGACCAGTTTCAATGGCAGGTAAGCACCAATGGTGGAAGTTCTTTTAGCGACCTTGGCAATGGCAACGGATATGTTGGTGTGCAGACCGCGAACCTTCAAATTACTGGAACCGCCGTGGACCTCCAAAAGAATGGACATCTTTATCGCGTATTGGTATCCAACACTGCAGCTTCCTGCCCGCCTTTGGCTTCACAGGCCGCTATTTTGAACGTCGGCGTGCGCCATATTGTGACCAATAGGCGCATTACCCATCGCGTTAATAAAAATTAGCCGTGACCGCAGGCTAGCACCCCTCTTTTCTTTATTTTATCTAAATACAGGTTTATTTGCGATTTGTTAGCCACTAGTTCTATATGACATCATGGGAGCGGGCCCCTGGCTTTGGTTTCGATGGTAAATTGGCCCTGACATTCTAGTCTCTAAAATCAACAGTTCAGAAAACTTCATTGTCAAAAACATACCGTCATGGGGATATTTGCCCTAAAAAGTACAGGTATGCACATCAGCAAATCCATCTTAAAAAACCTAGGGATATGTCCATTTTTCATACTAGTGATGGGGTCGGCCATGGCCCAAAACACCATCAGCGGAAAGATTTTTGACCAAAGCGGCCAACCCATTTTGGGTGCCAATGTATATTTAGAGGGAACCTATGACGGCGCCTCTACAAATGAACAGGGCGTTTTTGCCTTTGAATCCACCGAAACGGGTCTACAGACCCTTGTGGTCTCCATTTTGGGATATGAACCACAGTACCGGTCGGATACGGTGGAAAACCTCAAAGGTCTGGAAATCTCCCTAAAGGAGACGATCAACCGGCTCAACGGCGTCACCCTGTCAGCCGGCACCTTTGAGGCCGGTGATAATAGCAAGGTGGCCGTTCTAAAACCCTTGGATATCGTTACCACGGCCGGTGCTATGGGCGATTTTGTGGCGGCCCTCCAGACCCTACCGGGTACGGCGGCCATAAACGAGGATGGCCGCTTGTTCGTTCGGGGTGGTACCGCAGAGGAAACCCAAGTGTTCATAGATGGCCTTAGGGTGTTTCAGCCCTTCAATGCCACAGCCAATAATATTCCCACCAGGGGCAGGTTCTCCCCGTTTTTGTTCAAGGGCATTACCTTTAGTACTGGAGGATATTCTGCGGAGTACGGCCAAGCACTCTCCAGTGTGCTGCTGCTGAACACCACGGATGTGCCGGATCAAGAGAAAACGGACATTAACCTCATGTCCGTTGGGGGTGGCGTGGGCCACACCGAGATGTGGGGAGATGAGTCGCTGAGCATCAATGCCCAGTACGTAAATTTGGCACCCTACGAGGCCTTGATACCCTCTACGCAAGACGTACAATGGAACCGGCCTTTTGAGTCGATTTCCGGGGAGGCCGTGTTTCGGAGCAAAGGGGACCGAAGCCTCCTAAAATGGTATACGGGCTTTAACCATTCTGGCTTGGATATAGCACAGGAGGACATCAATTTCAATGAAAAGGTGCGTTTTAAGCTCCTCAATA
>CAKZLG010000112.1 GCA_937125035.1 uncultured Maribacter sp.
CAATCAAGGCGATTGGATGGGTTCAGGTGGGGTATGGCACGTAAAAAAAGGGGCCTTTATGGGGCATCCTGCCGGGTTACGATGGACCGACCAACCCAATTCTCCTGTCTCACTGCAACAAAATGACTTTTTTGCGGCCATTGACCAAAGACGGGTAAAAAAAGAGGGATTCTACGTGATGCCAGAAAATATAAGCGATGAAGAAAATCCTGATTTTCTTTACGAAATCAAAAAGAAATTTCCAGCACTTCAATTACCAGCCGTTTGGTTGCCCCACGGAATAATGGGAGTTTCCAACTCTGAGATACTAGAAATAAAAAAGGGAACGATCACCCCTTTTGAAGGTCAGTTGTTGGTTGGTGATCAAGGGCAGAGTAAGATTATGCGTGTAGCGCTTGAAAAGGTAAAAGGGGAATATCAAGGCGTGGCCTTTGATTTTAGAAGCGGTTTCCAATCTGGGGTAATGAGAATGGCATGGGGTCATGATGGGTCCCTTTATGTGGGGGAAACCAATCGTGGCTGGGGTTCGGCAGGCACAGAAAATTCGGGTCTTGAACGCATGATATGGACCGGTGCCACGCCCTTTGAGATGACAACGGTGCATGCCAAATCCGATGGGTTCGAAATTACCTTTACCCACCCCGTAGACAAAAAGAGCGCAGAAGACCTAGACAGCTATTCGGGCACCTCGTTCATCTACAAATACCACCCCGTTTATGGCAGCCCCACAGTGAACAATGAGCCATTGAACATTAAAGGTGTAAAGGTCTCGGAGGATGGATTAAAAGTTCGTTTGGTAATACCGAATGTCAAACAATATTACGTGCACCAACTTAATCTGGACGGAATCATTGATGCGAAGAACGAACAATACTTGCTCCACCCGCGGGCCTACTATACCCTAAATAACATCCCCAAAGGCACAACTTTAGATGTTGAAGAACTTAGTACCTTTCGTACCTCTGAGACTAAAGCGGCCAAGAAAATAATGCGGGCTAGAGATAAGGTGGCAAACGCTGTGCCCGCCGGGTCAAAACAATCGGCCAAAACAGCCGTGCCAACGTACGCAGAGGTTGAACCCTTACTGCTGAAGAATACCTGTGTGGCCTGTCACCAACAAAATGCCCGGCAGATCGGGCCATCTTTTGCCAGTATTGCCCAGCGCGATTACAGTGCCGAACGTATCGTAGAATTGATCTACAATCCTGAACCGAAAAATTGGCCCGACTTTTCAACGCCTATGGCAGCCATGCCGCAAGTACCAAAAGATGAAGCCTTGAAGATTGCCCGATGGATCAACACCTTAAAGTAATCCTACAAAATGCTTAAAAAACCCTTTTTTCATATTACAATGCAATAAGACACCCGAAATTCTATGAAAAACGAATTTTGAATAAATACTAAATTGAATTCTTAAATGAACATCATTTTATCGCTTTTATCTCCAATTGCCAGCCTCTCGTATCTGGTTGACTGTACCGAACAGTCTAAAGATGCCCTCCTTTGGACAAACATGTTCAATGGAAAAACAATAGAGAACTGGAAGCAGCTGGGCGGAGCAGCCAAATACGAAGTCCGCGATGAAATGCTTTTGGGTGTAGCAATGAACTTGGGCATTCGGATACGAAGTAACCGCCATTCGGATTATCGAAATGGTGGGGTTCATGGGTGTCAAGTAGAAACTGACCCCATTGGATCGAGCATTGAGGGCGGGCAATATGGCACAAGATGCTGGGCATACGCCTTACGTTGATAGTCCAACGAAAAAAGCACTTAACATCAATAAAGTGATGAAATCTTGGAAACGGGAATATGCCCTAAGATAGTTTCCAAAATTGGATAACATTAAACTTTTAACTCTTACATTAAAAAAGCGAACAAGACTATGAAACGGAGATATTTTGTTAAAAAATCGGTACTTGGTACAACGGCCATGGCCGTGTCTACTCAAATTCTGGGAAACGGACTTCTAAAAAAGGATCCTAACGACACTATAAACTTAGGGGTAATTGGAACAGGCGATAGAGGCTCTGGCCTTATTTCCGTTATGAACGAGGTAGAAGGATTACAGGTTGTAGCATGTTGTGATACCCTGGATTTTAGATTGGCGAAAGCCCTGGCCAAGACCAACGGCACTGCAAAAGGATACACCGACTATAGAAAATTGCTGGATCAAAAGGATATTGATGCGGTCCTTATAGCTGTGCCCTTTTACTTGCACGAAGAGGTTGCCTTGGCGGCTATGGAGGCAGACAGGCATATTTATTGCGAAAAAACCTTGGCCAAGGGCTATGACGGCGTTCAAACGCTGTTGACCAAAGCGCAAGGTTTTAACAAAATATTTCAAACGGGCCACCAATACCACAGTTCACGGTTGTACACCCACGCCATTGACCTGATAAAGGACGGCAAAGTGGGCAAGGTTACCGCGGTCAATTGCCAATGGAACCGCAATGGTGATTGGCGAAGACAAGTACCCGAGCCTTCCTTGGAACGTGCCATCAACTGGCGCATGTACCGTGAGTTTTCCGGCGGACTTACCGCAGAACTGTGCTCACACCAATTGGACTTTGTGAATTGGATGACGCAGGCCATGCCAGAGAGTGCCATAGGTACAGGCGGCATAGACTATTGGAAAGATGGGCGGGAAACCTTTGACAATGTACATTTGATCTATACCTATCCAAACGGTGTCCGCGCCAAATTTACCTGCCTTACCTCCAATGCCATGGATGACTATAAAATAAAAGTACATGGTGATGAAGGCACCCTAATCTTGGATTACAACAAGGCCTGGTTCTACCCAGAGAAAAGTTACGAAAAAGAGCTGGGTGAGGTAGATGGCGTATCTGGTGCTACGGTAAATTGGCAACAAGGTTTGGGCATACCCCTTGAAATTGCCCATAAGGATAGTAGCAAACAGGCCCTGCTAGATTTTAGGGATGCTGTTTGGGACAATTCTACGCCCCGCTCAAGTATCATTACAGGGGCAAAAGCGGCAACATGCGTACAAATGGGTCTGGATGCCATGCTCTTCGAAAAAAGAATCACACTCGAGGACTTAGATCTGCCCATGGTACTTAAAGCATAATACTGGGCTTAACAGATTTGTTTTTGAACACAATTCAACATTTACCGTGCATTTCCGAGCGGTCTATCCCATCCTTTATTTGTGATATTCGGAGGGTTTGACCAACAGACGTGAATGATAGTATGTATGGATGATAAGAGGAAGGAAACTTTACCTTACACGAAATCCTTATCGAAAACACTAGTACAATCTATTTTTATTCTGATGGTCTTAAGGATCAAAATGGTAAAACACAAGGTATGAAATTTTTGAGCCGTAGGTTCAAATAAATATTCAATTAAGACCACGAACTACCTATGGAAGACCAACCACAGACCCTTACCATTACTTTTAAAAACTGGCTTATGGAAATACCGCACATCGCGCGAAGCACAGCTAGATGATGCATTGGTTATTGGGTTTAGATTGCAGCTTGTGTAGGTGGCAATTTAAAATAGAGATTCCCGAGTCAAATACAATTCAACAAATGAATTTTAATCCTGTGCTTGTAACCGCGTTTTGTAAACGCATTTTAAATGCAATTCCCATCTCAAATAAGTGCGGCCATTTGTCGGTTACTTCAAACAGTTGGCACGCTTTAAACTGTCATAAGTATGATTGCCTCTTTTGGGTCAGCAGCAAATTTTTGCAGACGGTCGCCATCTGGACTTTCATTCGCATCATTTTGAAATTAAGACCATGCCATACAACTTAGCTAATACAAATAAGAGCAAGCCACTTATAATGTACTTCATTTAATCGTGGCTTCAATGATTCTGAAAACACCTGCGGGAATAGTAATTGATTGAGGTTCAATAGATTTTCCACTCAATACATCTTTGTAGCTCACTTCTTTTGCAATTTGGCAATCAATTTTTACTATTCTTTCCGCAGGGTCTACCCAATCTGGATCAATCAGGAAAATCCTATATGTTTTATCGTCTATTTTTACAACCTGCATAAAAACATCACCTTTTGCTCTAAATGCCAAGTCTTTTGCAGCTTCTTCAAAAGAGGCTTTGATTAGAACAGCTGCTTCCTGCCCATTGAGTTTTTCTGTATTTTCTTTCCAAATGTAAGTGCCATCGGTATGTATCCAATTTTTAATATGCGTGAAATCTGTTCTATCGAAATGGGCAGGGACCATGGTTACCAAACCATATGGCGTGGCGGGGACAAAACTTCCAAATTGGTATTTTTTGTTGAACAATATCTTTTGTAATGCAAAATCGGGTGTGGGATACAAGCCCCAATTGGTTCCACTAAATGGAATAACCGCATTTTCCAAAGCCTCATTGGGCTTCCATAATTCTGGTGAATGACCATTAATGGCATCTCTTATCCAAGCTTCAGAAGGGGGGTGTACAGCTATTCCCAAAGGATTAATGTTGGCCATTTCTTCTGCTTCAGGTTTCCAAACAACGCCTTTACCCAACAGATTAAAAAATGGTTTAAGCGATTCTTCTCCCATTCTTGTAAACTCGATCTCCCCGTTGTTTTGCCAATAAAAAGGAAATCGGATGTTGAATTGATCTCCCCCCAAAAGGGTATGCGCCAACATCAATCTTAAAAAGGGATGCCCATGCTTAGGATACTCCCATTCGTGATAGCGGTTAAAGGAGAATAAATCTCTATGCACATTTACGATTTGTCCAGAAGTTCTGCCTGCTAAGTACAAGCCTAAACGGCTCATGAGGTTGATTTCTGGTGTCCTGCTGTTTGAATCTTCCGTAGCTGCTTTTATAATTTCTTGGTCACCCACAGGCAGTAACTTATCTGCCAGATGTGCATGGGCTGGAGTGTTCATCCACCAGACGTTCTTGTTTTTGGTGATACAAAATTTATCATGTTCTTTACAAAGTTGCATTAAGGGTTTGTAAAAGTGCTGAAGGTATTCGGGCAGCCTTTCAAAGGCTTCATCTTCAGCAGTGTTGAAACCGAGGATGGCGTTGGGGCCAGATTCCAGTATTTTTGCAGCCGTGTTAAGCGTTATAAATGGCATTACCGAGTGCCCAATATTCAATTTCGTGGGTATTTCATGTTCTTCTAAAAAGCGGATCTTTTCTAAGATTTCTTCTACCGAATTAGTACCACGTATGGCATCGGTTTCCCACCTTCCAGGGTTCCAAGGTTCGCCCTGTGGATTTTTAGGCGGTTCATTTTCAATGACTTTTAAGCTTCGATTGGTTTTTAGGTTAGCATATGGGAACTGTGCTTGCCACCAACTTTGAAATTGGTTGTATTCTTTAAGAGCCTGTTCGTTTACCGGAGCGCCACCAGTTCCCACCAAATAGTCAACCGCATGCTTTTCAGATTGGTCGGGCAATGCTTCGACCTGATTGATTATTGTTCGAATATTTTGCGCAATGGTAGCTACCTTACCTGAGCGTTCAAATTTTTTGATGTCTGTTTGCCAAGTGTTTTCATCCCATTTTAACACATAGATATTTTCATCTCCATTTGGAGAGGAACTCAAATATAATTTACCATCGGCATAGGCAATATCAGTGAAACCAATTGCCGATTCTACCTCGTTTATAATTTCCCC
>CAKZLG010000113.1 GCA_937125035.1 uncultured Maribacter sp.
TGGTGAAATTGAGGAGCCGCTTATAAAAATCCCGAAGCTCACTTTCTTCTTTGGACAGTTGCCCGCCATCAAACTTTTTACCGTTGACCCATTTCTGGAATTTAGGCACCCCTATATAGTCAAAGATGGAGGTCCTGGAAGGCTTGCCATAGCCGGCATCCTCAGCACCGGGCTCCCCAACTTCTTGGCCAAAATAGATCATGGTGGGCGAGGTGCCCAAGGTGGCGGAAACCACCATGGCGGGCTTTCCCAAAGCGGCATTGCCCGCAAATTCCGGACTGGCCAAGCGTTGCTCATCATGGTTTTCCAAGAAGTGCAACATGTGGTGCTCAATATCCCTGAGCCCATGCTGTACGGTGTGGATATGGTCTGTCCACCCGTAGCCATTCATAATGTGCTTTAAACTGTCATAGAGCTCTACCTTGTCATAGAGATAGTCCATTTTGCCCTTGTGGATATAATCCCGGTATAGATCAGGATTATAGACTTCCGCCAATAGGAAGGCATTGGGGTTTTGCTTTTTGATGTGGGAGTTCATATAGCTCCAGAATTCCACGGGCACCATTTCGGCCATATCAAAACGGAAGCCATCCACCCCAAAATCCAACCAATAGAGGGCAACATCCTTGAACTTCACCCATGAACTGGGCACATCCTTGTCTTTCCAGAACTCATAATGGGCGGTATGGTCTTGCGCTCCAAACCCCTCCGGCAGGGAATCAAAATCCCGGGTGCCATCCGGACGCACGCCGTAATTTATTTTTACGGTCTCATACCAATCGTTACTATCCGGCTGTGCCTCCCTTGATCCATTGCCCGTCCATTTCGCGGGCATTTCTTGGTACGTGCCATCCACCAACGGATTGCTTTCACCACCAAGGGGCAGATACCCCTCTGGCCACTGGGGCACTTTAAAAGCGGCATTGGGGATGTAGTAAAAATTATTGTCCCGGTGATAGGCCACCGTGGTGTCATCCTCAGCACCAAAATCCGTTACCCCTTGCGGATTGGTAAGACCTATGTACGATCGGGCTACATGGTTGGGCACAATATCCAAGAGTACCTTCATGTCTGCTGCGTGCGTTCGCTGCACCAAGGCCTTGAACTCCTGCAGCCGGTTTGCCGGATCTATGGCCAGATCAGGATTTACGTTGTAATAATCCTTAACGGCATATGGAGATCCCGCCCTGCCCTTTACCACCTCTGGGTCGTCATTTGAAATACCATAAGCCGTGTAATCCGTAATAACGGCATGGTGGGGAACGCCTGTGTACCAAATATGGGTTACCCCCAGTTTTTTTATCTCTTGTAGCGCCTTTGGTGTAAAATCGGCAAACTTGCCCACTCCGTTCTCTTGCAAGGTGCCCCAAGGTTTGTTGGTGGTGTTGGTATTGCCGAACAAGCGGGTGAACACCTGATATACGACGGCCTTTCCCTGTTTTTCTTCCATGTTAAATCGTTCTTTTTGGTCCTTTCCCTTTGCACATGAAGCAACAAGCAACACGAGTACGAAAAGAAGGGTACAGCTTGTTCTTATCATTGTTCTTTTTTAGACATTCACAACGGTATTCGGAACCAATTCCACCTTTTTGCCGTTTACCCTTATGGTCATGTTCGTATTGCCCGTCAGCTCAAAACCTGTGCTGTCTTTGGTCACCATGACCTTGATGATCCTGTTCCTAAAATTGATCTTAAAGGAATAGGCCCGCCATTGTGCAGGTATTTGGGGGGTAAACGAAAGTTTGTCGTTTACCAACCGCATGCCGCCAAAGCCTTCCACAATGCTCATCCAAGTGCCGGCCATGGAGGTAATGTGCAGGCCTTCCTCTACCTCTTTATTGTAATCATCCAAATCTAGACGGGAGGTCCTTAAATAAAAGGTGTAGGCCTGTTCCATTCTTCCCAACTTGGCGGCCTGTATGCTGTGCACACAGGGCGACAAGGAGGATTCATGCACGGTAAAGGGTTCATAAAAATCAAAATGCCTTTTCAGCTCTTCCAAGGAGAAGTGGTTCTCAAAAAAGTAAAAGCCCTGCAGCACATCGGCCTGTTTGATATAGGGCGAGCGCAGAATGCGGTCCCAGCTCCATTTTTGGTTGATGGGCCGTTGTGTTTTGGGCAGGTGCACCACCGGAATGAGCTCCTTGTCCAAGAAACCGTCTTGTTGCAGATAGACCCCGTGCTCCTCAGAATAGGGCAAGTACATTTGGGAAGCCACTTTTTTCCAGGAATCACATTCCTTGGGCGTAAGGTGGGTCTTGCCTATGATGCGATCATAGTCATCCGGATAGCCCTCCTTTACCTTCTGCAGTTGCTCTAAGGTATAGGTAATGCACCACTGGGCCAGGTAGTTGGTGTACCAATTATTGTTAACGTTGTTCTCATATTCGTTGGGTCCTGTAACGCCCAGCATCACATACTTGCCCTTGGCCTTTGAAAAATTCACGCGTTGGTGCCAAAAGCGCGCAATGCCGATCAAGACCTCCAGGCCCATCTCCGGGATATAGGAATAATCTCCTGTGTACCTATAATAATTGAATATGGCGTAGGCGATGGCCCCATTACGATGGATCTCCTCAAAGGTAATCTCCCATTCGTTATGGCATTCCTCCCCGTTCATGGTGACCATGGGGTAGAGCGCCGCCCCGTTCCCAAAGCCCAGCTTTATGGCATTTTCCATGGCCTTTTCCAAGTGATTGTACCGGTATTTCAACAATTTACGGGCCACCTTGTCATCTTTCGTGGCCATATAAAAAGGAATACAATAGGCCTCGGTATCCCAATAGGTACTTCCCCCATATTTTTCTCCCGTAAAGCCTTTAGGACCTATGTTCAAGCGGCTATCCGTCCCCAAATAGGTTTGGTTGAGTTGAAAGATATTGAAGCGTATGCCCTGCTGCGCGGTGACATCGCCCTCAATGACAATATCACTCATGTTCCAGATGGCGGCCCATGCTTCTTTTTGCTTTTTGAGCAGCGCGTCAAATCCAAGCACCTCTGCCTTGTCCAGCACCGCATGAGCTGCTTGTACCAAATTGTGGGCCTTGTGGTTGCGCGAAACGGTGTAGCCACCAAACTTAATCAAGCTCATGGTGGTACCGGCCTTCACCTTGTGCCGGTAGGTAAAACGCACTTTTGTTTCATCTTGGCCCCCATCTTGGGGCTTTAAGGCTTTGCCCCCATAGTGGGCAGAGCTCTTCATGAAGGTGCAGGTCTCAAAATGCGTCTTTAAGGTATGGGCCTCAATAAAGGCCTTTTCTTGTTGGGCACTGATTTGGGTGATTTCCCAAAATTTATCGTCCCAATTGCTATCCTCATTTTTGATGCCGGCATCCAGATAAGGTGTCATGGCCACTTCCACATTGGCCTCCACCGGCGTTACCTCATAGCGGATGGCCCCCACTTCATCCAACGCCAAACTGAGAAA
>CAKZLG010000114.1 GCA_937125035.1 uncultured Maribacter sp.
AGATACCGTTGGTACGGTAAAAAAGAGGCCTGTATGGTTCCCACCCCGGCATTAAAGGCAAAGTTTTTAGACTAAAGGGAAATCCAAGAGCCTTATTTAGAAATCAAGTATCCGAACTTCCCACATTTGAAGGCCAGAAGGAAGGAACGGGGCTCACTTGAGATTGTTCAGGATAAAATCAAGGGTTTTGTTCCTGTTCAAATTTTGTTCGTACGCATGGTTGGCATAGGCGTTGGGCTGCGCCAGGCCCAATTGGCGGAGATGGTGTATAAAAGGCTCCGCATCCATGGAGACCTTACCGGATAATAACGGATCCATGGCCTGTTCCTGCACATAACGCTTGTATACCTTGCGCAGACCGCTCAAATACAGTCGGTCTTTGGTAAAGCCCCCTCCCCTATGTGCCCGCAGGGTGATGGAAAAGGCATCATTTCGGTTCAGCTTGTATTGGCCATGGATGAGGTCAAAAGTATCCGCAAAGGTATATCCCTTGATCAAACTATCGGAAGCCAGCACGCGGTACGCCAGTTCCTTCAAGCGCTTTAGGGTCAGCGCCCCACTCATGTACTCGCTAAAAACGGCCAAGCCCTCTTGGGTCTCCACATTTTTGGGAAAGCCGTTTGAAAATATCTTCAAGGGTTGCCGTTCCGCATTGAAGGTCGTGACCAGATGCACCCCAATTTCATGGTTGGCCAAGGTCTTCAATTGGTTTTCGCTGAATTTGGTGTTGCGTTTTATCAATAGGGTCTTGGTGGCATTGCTCACCATGGCATCTGCTGCTATATGGGTGGAAAATTTGATCTGCAACGGAAAATCATAGCGCTCGGAGAATGTTTCAAAGAAGGACTTGGCCTCCATTGGGCTGTGTACCTTATCCATATCAACAGCGGGGGGCTCATCAGCGAAGTGCAGAATGAAACGGGCGTTTTCCACATCTTTTTCGGTGGGCGACCCATAGACACGGAGGGAGTTGTAATGAAAACGCTTCTTTTCACCAATGGATTCTATGCACTGCACCATGTTACTGTAGTAGTAGATGATTTCCTGGTACTTGGCCCGCAACTGCTCATCGGCAATGCGCTCCAAACGCTGTGAAAAGAACAAGCGGTGCAGTTTATAGGCATCAAATTTTATTTTGGGGTACCTAAACTCCGGATCGGCGGTGTACTTAGAGGTAAAAAAGGTGTGCTTTTCCTTTTCTATGTTCAGCGGGTTCACATAGGTCAACAGTTCTATCTTTTTCACCAAACGGTTCAGATTGGCATCGATCTCAAATAGGTTGGGATATTGTGGCTGCAAGGGGTGGGACTGTATCATGGTGTTAATGTTCAATTGAAAACCCATAATGGGCACTTAAAAAATGGTGTAACCTGCCGAATAACCAAGGTTTAGTGTGGCCTGATACGTTTGTTAAAGGTCGTATTTAAGAACGGTAAGGCCATTAATGAGCGCAATCCTTTCGGATGAACACAAGCCTAATTTTTAAATTTTTCTTATTATTTTTTTATTCAATAAGACAAATTTATCCGCGATAGCCATCGCGATTGGCGGGCTTTGTAAATAGACGCGAACCTCTCGGAAAGCCTGAATTAGCTATTTTTTTGGGCCATTGTTGTAACAAGTGCTTTTTCGTACTGTTATGCCGTTTGCAATAGATTTATTGCGCTCAATTCCTGTCCAATTTGGTGAATTCCACTCAAGATTTTCTCGGTCTGTTTCGCTGATGGCTTTTTAGTTCCAGAGACATATTGAGAAAGTAGTGTAGCGTTCATTCCAATCTTTTCAGCAAGAAATTTTGCATTTAAAACCTTATAAAATTTAAAAAACTGCTTAAAATCTATTTCAAATCCAATATCGGTTGGGTCAACTTTTACTTTTTCTTCCTCAAAATAATATTCGGTCACCTCGTATGTGT
>CAKZLG010000115.1 GCA_937125035.1 uncultured Maribacter sp.
TTTTCTTCACCGATCTGCATCATGTGCCCAGGTCATTTTTGCTCATTATGCCCACCATATGCTTGCCCATGCAAACGGGTAGACAGCCTATACCACGGTCGTCCATCAGCTTTACGGCATCTGAGATCAGGGCATCTGGTGCAATGGTGATGACCTCCCTGACCATGGCCTCGGCCACTTTCATGCCCGCGGCCATTTCAGCTTGGCCCAAGGCATTGAGATGGGACCATGTTAAGAGTCCGGTGAGCCTTCCCTTCCCATTCTCCACGGGTATGTGGTGGATATGGTTCCAAACCATGATCGCCTTGGCCATGGCCACTGTATCATCTTCGCTGAGTTTGTACAAATGGGTGGTCATGACCTCCTTCACCAATCTATGTGGCCTAAGGTCATCTTCCCAATCTATCTTGGGCCAACGGTGCACCGGCAAATCCTTTGCCTGGTTATCGCACATGGCCTTGGTGAGCAGCACCAGGGCCCGATCGGTCTTAAAATGTCGCTTTAGTTCACGCAGGTTTTGCACTTGCCAGGCATCCCCGGTCTGGGCCTGCAATCGTTGTGCAATGACCCCCAAAAGGCGTTCTATATCCGCTGGGGCGATCTGGCACTTTTCAAGTCCGGCTCTGGCAATGGGCATAAGTTTTTGCAAAATAAGGTCTTTGGCGGTCATCTGCTGCCCCATCCAATACAAAACGGACTCTTGGCCCGTACGGGCGGCTTTGATGAAATTGGCCTTGGCCAACCGGAAATCCATTTTGGAGGGCATATCGTCATATTCCTTGGGCCTCCCCGCCATGAGGCCCACCCAAAAGGCGAAATTGGCCATTTCATCCAACACGGAGGGCCCTGCGGGAATGTACCTGTTCTCTATGCGCAAATGCGGTTTTCCTCCCCCAATACCATAGCAGGGGCGGTTCCAGCGGTACACGGTACCGTTGTGCAGCCGCAGGGCGAATAAATCCGGTACCTCCCCATCCTGGTACTGGGCAAGGGAGCTTTTGGCAATGGGCTTGGTCAAGAGCACCCTGTGGCGGGATATGTCCTTTTTAAAGATCTCCGCCACGGAACCGGTCTCCCATTGGGTTCCAAAACCCACTCTGGGACTTTGGTTCCTAAGGGCGGCGGAAATCCTCCGGGTATCCAGACTTTGCTGAAATAGGGCAATACGGGTCTCTTTCCACAATTCCCTACCCATGAGCAGGGGTGAATTGCAACAAACGGAGAGTACCGGGCCCGCTATGGCCTGTGACCAGTTATAGCTGGAAACGAAATCATGGGAGGGCACCTGGAGATGGAGCTGAAAACTGGTATTACAGGCCTCGAACATTACAGAATCATGTTTCAGGAAAAGCTCATCCACCCCTCTTATCTTCAAATTGAAGTCACTGCCCTTGGTCTGCGTGAGCTTCTCGTTCAGGGCATAGTAACGTGGTATGGGGGTGAGGTATTCCAAGGAGACCTCGTCCTTGCCAATGGTGGGCAATATGCCGACCAACATCAATTGGGCACCCAATTCTTGTGCCGCTTTCCCGCCTTTTTGCAATAGGCCGGTAAGCTGTTTTTCCACCTTGGCGAAGGCCGTGTCCTTTAGGGGAACCGGATCCAGGTTGATCTCTACATTATAACTGGCCAGTTCCGTGGTAAAACGGGCATCGTCCACCGCTTTCAACAATGCAAGGTTAGCACCCATGGGGCGGTAATGTTCATTTACCAAACAGAGTTCCTGTTCGGCCCCGATCCGTACCACATCATCCTCAAATGCACGGTTGCGCAACATGAGCTCCAACGCCGCTATATCCTCTATGAGATGCTGAATGAATGCCGCCCGCTCCTGTAGATTTTCGGACAGGTCTGTGATTTTTTCGCCCATGGTGCACGTTCTCCGGTTGTTTGCAAACATAAGGTTTGAAACCTTCTGAAAACATGATAAATATCAGACCCGAAGAAGGCGCGGGCACCCAACCTGATATTTATCATATTTTTAATGGGCATGGACGGCTAATTTTGGACCCATATCAATAAGAATAGGTATGTGCAGTCTTACAAACAAATACAATGTTCCCGGGCCCCGGTACACCAGTTACCCTACGGTGCCCTATTGGGACACCGATCATTTTTCAGGAAAAAAATGGCAACGCAGCGTTAAGGAGAGCTTTGACCAAAGCCGTGATGAAGGCATTAGCCTGTACATACACCTCCCCTTTTGTGAGCACATGTGTACGTTTTGTGGCTGTCACAAACGCATTACCAAACGGCATGAGGTGGAAACACCCTATATTAGCGCGGTCTTAAAGGAATGGTCTCTTTACCGTGAACTTTTGGGCGCTAAGCCCACCATCAAGGAACTGCATTTGGGCGGCGGCACCCCTACTTTTTTTTCGCCGGAAAACCTCACCAAGCTCATCACGGGCATTTTTAGGCATGCCCACAGGGCACCCGATGCTGAACTGAGTTTTGAGGGCCATCCCAACAACACCACCAAAGAACACCTACAGGCCCTCTATGATCTGGGCTTTACCCGGGTAAGTTTCGGTGTGCAGGACTATAATGAGACCGTACAGCGCGCCATACACCGCATTCAGCCTTTTGAGAACGTGCAGAACGTGACCCAATGGGCCCGGGAGATAGGCTATACCTCCGTGGGGCATGACATTATCTACGGGCTTCCCTTTCAAACCTTGGCCAATGTGAAACACACCATTGCCTTGACCCAAAGTTTAAGGCCAGACCGTCTTGCCTTTTACAGTTATGCGCACGTACCCTGGTTAAAGGGCAACGGCCAAAGAGGGTACAAAGAGGTAGACCTGCCCAATGGGGAGGATAAGAAACTGCAGTATGAGATCGGCAAAAAAAAGCTGACCGAACTGGGTTACCATGATATTGGCATGGACCACTTTGCCCTGCCCACGGATACGCTGTACAAAGCCGTTGAACAAGGTACCCTTCACCGTAATTTCATGGGGTATACCGCCTCAAAAACCCGACTTATGATCGGCTTGGGTGCATCCAGCATCAGTGATAGCTGGGGGGCCTTTGCCCAAAATGTGAAGAGCATTGAGGAATACCAACATTTGGTATCCCATGACATCATTCCCGTGTACCGCGGACATCTTCTCAATAAGGAGGATGAAATGATCCGCAGACATATCCTCAACCTTATGTGTCATTTTGAGACCTCTTGGGAAAATGGACATGCCAACCCGTTGGATTTTCAGCACATTATGGACAATCTGGCCGAGCCCGAAGCGGACGGCCTAGTGACCCTAGGGGCCAATACCATTAAGGTGACCGAAAAAGGAAGACCCTTCATCAGGAACATCAGTATGGCCTTTGACCTTAAATTACAACGGAGAAAACCGGATACCCGACTCTTCTCCATGACCGTTTAACCCCAAAAACCAGTAACATGAAAAGTATCGTAGTCCCTGTTGATTTTTCAGACCAATCAGAATATGCACTGAAAGTAGCGGCCAAACTGGCCCAAAAAAATAAAACGACGCTCATTGTGCTCCATATGCTAGAGCTGGCCCCTGCCATCATGAGCAACGCACAGTACATTCCCCAAGACCAATTGGTACAGCTCATAAAACTCTCGGAAAAGAGATTTGAGGATTTCTTGGACAAACCCTACCTCAAAGAGGTGGAGGTCATCCCCGTGGTAAAGCACTACAAAGTGTTCAGTGAGGTGAACGATGTGGCCGAGCAGCACAATGCAGACCTAGTGGTCATGGGCTCCCACGGCGCAGACGGTCTTGAGGAAATTTTTATCGGCTCCAATACGGAACGGGTGGTGCGCAACTCAGAGATACCCGTGCTCGTGGTAAAAGGGAAAGTGGAGGATTTTAAGGCAGAGCGCTTTGTCTTTGCCTGTGATTTTGCAGAGGACAACGTACCCGCACTGAAAAAGGCCATGGCCTTTGCCAAACTGCTGCAAGCTGAATTGAAATTGGTATATATCAACACCCCGGGCGATGGCTTTTTGAGTACGGCGGACATCTATGAAAAGGTCTCCAAATTCCTCACGAAGGCCCAGGAAGGCTTGGAAGTGGACATCTACAACGATTATACCGTGGAACGTGGCGTGCTCAACTATGCTGACAGCCATGCGGCCGATCTCATTGGCATCCCCACCCATGGTAGAAAGGGACTGTCCCATTTCTTTATGGGCAGTATAGGCGAGGACATTGCCAACCACAGCAAACTACCGGTGGTAACGTTCAAGATTTAATGTTTCCTGGGCGGGATATATAAATGCATGGGCTTATCTTTCCACCCCTAAGCGCTATCCACCTAATGCTCCGTAAAACGGCTCTATGAAAAGTCTGTTACTTCTTTTTATATTGGCAGTAATGTTCATAAAGCCGTTGTGGCCCATAGTGGAGTATATTACCAATTACGATTACATTGCCAACGTGCTTTGTGAGAACAAGGACAAGCCCCAGATGAATTGCGATGGAAAGTGCTACCTCTCAAAATTGTGGGCCCAAGAATCACAAGACCCACCAGAGAACCCATTTGCCAATTCCCAAAAAATAGAATTCCCAAAAATACTCCAAGACCAAACCGATCTCCATGCTGAGGGCAACCTGCCACGTGAAGAAGATGTACATCTGCCCTTAGGGCATGGGAACACCTTTTTTTCAAGGCTTTTGATCCATGACATAGAGCAACCTCCAGAAGCATAGGCCACACTTACCTTTTTTGGACCTGAACAAGGTCCATGCCCCAATGTACAACTTATTGGAGGCGTCTTTCTATGTTTCATCATTAGCAAACCATATCATGAAAATACATATATATAATTGGCGTGGTCCCTTGTTGGCCCTTGCCGTAATGTCCTTCACCTTGGGGTCATGGGCGCAGAACAGTACCATTACCCTGCTCGATCACGAAAGTGCACTCCCCATTGTGGAAGCCACCTTTACCTATGGTGACCAAAATGGGGTTTCCAACAAACAGGGCCGTATCACTTTTGACCATAAGGAAGGCCAAACCATGGTCTTTTCGCACATCAATTATGGAAAGTGGTCCCTGACCCCTACTGAGCTTTTGGCCGCAGTGGCCGAAGGTGTACTTTATCGCCAAACAAAGGCCATCAGCCTTTACCCTGTTACCGTAATCGCTTTAAGACCTAACGAAAAGCCCACCGAACAGGTAAAACTGGAATACCAGGACCAGTTGGCGCACGATGCGGCCACCGTCCTTCAACAGAACCCTGCCATGAACAGTATACGAAAAGGGGGCAATTACGGGTTTGATCCCGTATTCAGAGGGTTCAAATACGACCAATTGAACATTGTGCTCAATGGCGCACAAAGCGCCACGGCGGCCTGTCCTAACCGTATGGATCCCCCCACTAGCCAAATGGCACCCAATATGCTGGACCGTATTGAGGTCCTAAAAGGTCCGCACGCCCTCCGTTATGGTACCGGTTTTGGTGCCACCATAAATTTTATTCCCAGCAAACTCAGGTTTACCGAGGAAAACGATGTCTACGGACGCATCTCCAACGGATACGAAGGCAACGGCTCTCTTTTTCGGAGCGAGGGAAAAGTGGGCTTTAGCGGAGAGGGCCACGATATTGCCATCTTTGGTTCTTGGTCTCAGGGCAATGATTACGCCACCGGAAACGATCAATTGGTACCGGCCGATTTTTCCAGGGGAAGCTTTGGTACGCAAATGGGCTTCAGGATCGGCGAAGCACAACAGCTCAGAGCCTCTGTGATCTATAACGTGGCCCGGGATGCTGATTTTCCCGCACTGGCCATGGATCTGCGTGATGATGATACGTTTCTCTTTAATGTAAGGCATGATATCACCTTTGAGAAAAAAAACCTCAATGCATGGAACACCACCGTTTTTGCATCTTTTGTGGACCATTTGATGGACAACCTATTGAAACCCTTGGACCCTAGAATGTTAAATGCCCAGAACAGGGCACAGACCTATAACTACGGAGGGCGTACCGAGGGCATCTGGAACTTTGAAAATACCCAGCTCTATGCCGGTGCGGACTTCAGAAAAGAGGGTGCCGAAGGAATCAGGGAACGGGAATTCCTAATGGGTCCCAATGCAGGAAGGACATTTGAGGACAATGCTTGGCAAGAGGGCTTTATTTCTAGGACCGGGCTTTTTGCCGAATATCATCTCAATGCCCAGACCATGAACTATGTACTGGCCACCCGGTGGGAACTGAACAACGCAAATGCAAATGATGCCACGGATTCGTTTCTCCTTACCAATGGTGATCCAGAGGTGACACAGTTCAACTTCAGTGCAAGTCTGGGCGCCACAAAACAATGGGGAGATAGTATGTCTTTGGGACTCTTTTTAGGAAGGGCGAGCAGAAGTGCGGGCCTTACGGAGCGCTTCATCAATTTCTTTGCCGTGGGGCAGGACCCTTTTGAGCTTGTGGGCGATCCTGGCCTAAAAGCGGAAATCAACAACCAAGTGGATCTAACTTGGGTTTGGAGAAAGAAAAACACCACCGTGAACATAGATCTATTTGGCAGTTATATGGAAAACTTCATCTCTTCCTTTATCGATCCAAATCTAACGCCGGTATTGCCCATGAGCCCTGGGGTACGGCGGTTCACCAATATACGCAATGCATTTAAGACCGGGTTTGAGATCAATTGGTCACAACAGCTTTTACTGGGCCTACAACAGCGGGTGGCCGTGGCCTATACCTATGCACAAGATCTGGAAAGAGATCAGCCCTTGCCGGAAATTGCCCCGCTGGATTTTAGGTACAGTTTGATCGGCAGCTATTTTAAAGGCAAATGGCAGCCAGAACTCATGTTCAGGCATGTGGTAAAACAGACACGGATATCCCCGGAATTCGGGGAGACCAATACGCCTGCATTCTCCTTGTTGGATGTGACCATGGGGTACCAACTGAACCCAGCGGCCCGCCTCAACCTGGGAATCAATAATATTTTCGATACCAATTATTACGAACACTTGAACCGATCGGTAGTGGCAAGCACCAACCCCATTTTTGCCCCGGGGAGGAATATATTCGCCTCCATAAATTACGTGTTTTAGGAGGG
>CAKZLG010000116.1 GCA_937125035.1 uncultured Maribacter sp.
GAAGCCAATTTTTGAATTTTTTCGAAGGGAAGAAACACACTGTGGTGCCCTCCGCGCCCATGGTCATCAAAGATGATCCCACCCTGCTCTTTACCAATGCGGGCATGAACCAGTTCAAGGGGTATTTCTTAGGAAATTCTATACCCAAGCACCCTAGGGTGGTAGATACCCAAAAGTGCCTTCGTGTCAGCGGCAAGCACAATGATCTAGAGGAAGTGGGCAAGGATACTTATCACCATACCATGTTTGAGATGTTGGGCAATTGGAGTTTTGGGGACTATTTTAAAAAGGAGGCCATACACTGGGCTTGGGAATTCTTGACCGAAGTCTGTAAGATCGACAAAGATAGCCTGTATGTTTCCGTATTTGAGGGAAGTGAAGATGCCGATCAATTGGCCATGGACCAAGAAGCGCATGATTTATGGAGCGTCATTGTACCCAAAGACAGGATCCTTATGGGCAACAAAAAAGATAATTTTTGGGAAATGGGTGAGCAGGGACCCTGCGGCCCATGTTCCGAAATTCATGTGGACATCCGATCAGCGACCGAAAAAGCGAAAGTTTCCGGGGCCACCCTGGTGAACCAGGACCATCCGCAAGTGGTGGAGATTTGGAACTTGGTGTTCATGCAGTACAACCGCAAGGCCAACGGGGCCTTGGAATCCCTTCCGGCCAAGCATGTGGACACGGGCATGGGCTTTGAAAGGCTCTGTATGGTGTTGCAAGGGGTGAAATCCAACTACGATACGGACGTATTCACACCATTGATCAGGGAAATAGAGACCATAACCAAGGCTACGTATGGAAAAGAGGAAGAAACGGATATTGCCATAAGGGTCATTGCCGATCACATACGCGCTATTGCCTTTGCCATTGCAGACGGCCAACTTCCCAGCAATACGGGTGCCGGTTATGTCATTAGAAGGATTTTGAGGAGGGCGGTACGCTACGGTTTCACCTTTCTTAATGCAAAAAAACCTTTTATGCACAAATTGGTCCACATGCTAGGGGAAACCATGGGGTCTGCCTTTCCTGAACTTTTGGAACAGGGCCAATTGATAGAAAATGTGATCAAGGAAGAGGAACACTCTTTTTTAAGAACTTTGGATCAAGGGCTGGTACTATTGGATGCCATCATTGCCAATAGTAAGACCAAGACCATTCCCGGAGAAAAGGCTTTTGAACTCTATGACACCTATGGGTTTCCCATAGACCTAACGGGCCTCATTTTACAGGAAAAAGGGTATGGCCTGGATGAAGCAGGCTTTGAACTGGCCATGCAGGAACAGAAAAACAGATCCAAATCCGCCTCACAGGTTTCAAAAGGGGATTGGGTAGTGCTCCATGAGCAACAAGAGGGTGACTTTGTGGGATATGATCGTACCAAAGCCGAAGTACACTTGGTAAAGTACAGAAAAGTCACCTCTAAAAAAGAGGGTGAGCAGTATCAATTGGTATTGGATAGAACGCCGTTCTATCCCGAAGGGGGTGGCCAAGTGGGCGATAAGGGGTATTTGGAGGCACCCAATGGGGATGTGGTATATGTACTGGATACCAAGAAAGAGAACAATGAGATCATCCATTTTACGGAAACCATGTTCCGCGATCCCAATGTGCCGGTAACCGCTGTAGTGGACAAAGCGTACCGCAGCAGAATGGAGGCCAACCATACGGCCACCCATTTGTTGCACCAAGCGCTGCGCGAAATACTGGGCACCCATGTGGAACAGAAGGGTTCTGCCGTGAACGCCCGGCACCTACGCTTTGATTTTTCACATTTTGCCAAGCTAACACCCCAAGAACTCCATGAGGTGGAACACTTTGTAAATGCCCGTATTCAAGGTCAGCTGCCCTTGGAAGAACAGCGGTCCGTTCCCGTAAAGGAAGCCCTGGAGGCAGGTGCCATGGCCCTTTTTGGTGAGAAGTATGGCGATACGGTACGCACCGTGAGGTTTGGAAAATCCATTGAGCTCTGCGGGGGTACCCATGTGAAGCATACCGGGGAAATCTGGCATTTTAAAATCAAGTCTGAAGGTGCTGTGGCAGCCGGTATTCGCAGAATAGAGGCCATAACGGGAGATGCCGCTAAGGAATTTTATTTTGAGACCGATCGTTTGTTGACGGAAATTAAGGATGCCTTGGGCAACTCCCAAGATTTGGTCAAAGCCGTAACAGGCCTGCAGGAAGAGAATGCAGGTCTTAAAAAACAAGTGGCCGCTCTTCTAAAGGACAAGGCCCAGAATGTAAAGGGGGAACTGTTCCAAGAATTGGAGACCATCAATGGCGTGCGGTTTTTGGCCAAAAAGCTAGACCTGGATGCCGCGGGTATAAAGGACCTGTGCTTTGAGATGGGCGGGGAACGGGAAAATCTTTTTTTACTTTTTGCGGCAGAAACGGAAGGGAAAGCCATTTTGTCCTGCTATATTTCCAAAAATCTGGTAGAGGAAAAATCCTTGAACGCCGGCACCATTGTTAGGGAATTGGGCAAATATATTCAAGGTGGCGGCGGCGGTCAGCCGTTCTTTGCCACGGCCGGAGGAAAACATCCGGCGGGTATTCCGGAGGCCTTGGAGAAGGCACGAGAGTATTTGTGAATAGGACGGGTGCTGAAATAAAAGCCCCCAAAGGTTATGAAAACCTTTGGGGTCTAAAAACCGGAAATATGCAATATGTAAACTTAGAACCCGGCCACTATTATCACGTTTTCAATCAGGGAAATAATAAAGGGAATATTTTTTTGGAGGAAAAGAACTATG
>CAKZLG010000117.1 GCA_937125035.1 uncultured Maribacter sp.
GCATTGAGCGTAGGATTGCGTTTCGCCATCCGTGAAGGAGGTAGAACGGTAGGTGCCGGACAGGTAACCAAGATATTGGATTAATACTTTCCAAGATTAGGTCTATACACAAAAGGGTGTCCGTCTATTAGACGGATACCTTTAAGTGTAAATATAAAGGATGATGAGCTAAGGCAAATCATCCTACAAACGGGTGTAGCTCAGTTGGTAGAGCACTGGTCTCCAAAACCAGGTGTCGGGAGTTCGAGTCTCTCCTCCCGTGCATTTTACAAGAAATAGTTCGGACCGGACATTTAAGAGAAACGGGCTTACCGGGTCATGGTCTAAGGCCAAAGCAGGTAAGTACATTAAATAAGGAACAAGATGTTGACATATATTAAGGAATCCTACGAAGAGTTAAAGCACAACGTGTCCCTTCCCCCGCGTTCAGAGTCTTACAATCTCATGGTCATCGTAGCCGTATTCTCCATTTTGTTCGCATTGGCCACATGGGGAGTGGATACTGTTTTCAGTAAATTGATAAAGTTCTATTTCAACAACGTTCTAAATTAAGAGTATCACGATGTCAGAGGTATTGGAAAAAAAGTGGTATGTAGTTAGAGCCGTAAGTGGACAGGAGAACAAGATCAAAGGCTACATTGAAAGTGAGGTAGACCGTCATGGTTTTGGGGACTATTTAGAGGACGTCCTCGTGCCCACGGAAAAGGTGGTACAAATACGGAATGGTAAAAAAATCAACAAGGAAAGGGTCTATTTTCCCGGATACATTATGATCAAGGCCAATTTGGGTGGAGAGATGATACACATCATCAGGTCCATTACCAATGTTATAGGCTTCTTGGGGGAAACCAAGGGTGGGGACCCTGTGCCTTTAAGGAAATCCGAAGTGAACAGAATGCTGGGCAAGGTGGATGAATTGGCCGTTAACACAGATACTGTGGCCATACCCTTTGTGTTCGGAGAAACCGTAAAAGTAATTGATGGGCCGTTCAACGGCTTCAACGGTACTGTAGAGAAGATCAACGAAGAAAAGCGTAAACTGGAAGTGATGGTGAAGATCTTTGGCAGAAAGACACCTTTGGAGCTCAGTTATATGCAAGTAGAAAAGATATAAGAATAATTGTTACATATTTCAAAAGTTGTGTTGCTTCCAAGAACACACTTTAAATTTAATTTTAAACAATGGCAAAAGAAGTAGGTAAAGTAGTCAAACTACAAGTTAGGGGAGGTGCAGCGAATCCATCGCCACCGGTTGGACCCGCCTTAGGTGCTGCCGGCGTTAACATCATGGAGTTCTGTAAGCAGTTCAATGCTAGAACGCAGGACAAGCCTGGAAAGGTATTACCGGTTGTTATCACGGTTTATAAAGACAAGTCGTTTGACTTTGTCGTAAAGACACCGCCAGCGGCAGTTCAGCTATTGGAAGCGGCTAAGATTAAAAAGGGATCTGGCGAACCTAACAGAGTAAAAACAGGTAATGTCACTTGGGATCAGATCAAGACCATTGCAGAGGACAAAATGGTGGACTTAAACGCGTTTACCGTGGAATCCGCTATGAGCATGGTCGCCGGAACGGCGAGATCAATGGGTCTTAAAGTGGCAGGTAAAAGACCTTTTTAAAATCTTATAAAGCAATTTAAATGGGAAAATTAACAAAAAAGCAGAAAGAGGCCTACGCAAAAATTGAAAAGGACAAATTGTATTCCTTGCAAGAAGCCTCCGCTTTGATAAAAGAGATCACCAATGCAAAATTTGATGCTTCAGTTGATATTGCGGTTCGTTTGGGTGTAGATCCAAGAAAAGCAAATCAAATGGTGCGTGGAGTGGTAACACTGCCCCACGGCACGGGTAAGGACGTTAAGGTTTTGGCTTTGGTAACACCAGATAAGGAGGCAGAGGCACAAGAGGCCGGGGCCGATTATGTGGGGTTGGATGAGTACTTGGAGAAGATCAAGAATGGCTGGACAGATGTTGATGTGATCATCACCATGCCCAGCGTCATGGGCAAATTAGGACCTTTAGGTAGGGTCTTGGGGCCAAGGGGCCTTATGCCGAACCCTAAAACGGGTACCGTGACCATGGATGTGGCCAAAGCTGTTTCTGAAGTAAAGGCAGGTAAGATAGATTTTAAGGTAGATAAGACCGGAATCGTTCATGCCGCCATAGGCAAGGCCTCCTTTCCAGCGGAAAAAATAGAAGGCAATGCCAAGGAATTGTTGGATACCCTCTTGAAAATGAAGCCCACGGCCGCCAAGGGAGTGTACATGAAGAGTATCTTCATGTCCAGTACCATGAGTCCAAGTGTTCAACTAGATCCCAAGTTGGTTTAATAGAACTGCTGGTTAAAACGAATAATTATGACAAGAGAAGAAAAAGCAACGGTTATACAGGATTTGACTTCGCAGTTAACGGAGAACGCCACCATTTATTTAGCAGATATATCTGGAATGAATGCAACGGCCACTTCTGACCTTAGGAGAGCCTGTTTCAAGGCCAACATTAAACTGGCCGTGGTGAAGAACACCTTGCTGGCCAAGGCCATGGAAGCCTCAGAAAAAGAGTTCGGTCAACTTCCTGATGTACTTAAGGGAAATACCTCCCTTATGTTTGCTGAAGTGGGCAATGCTCCCGCAAAGCTCATCAAGAATTTCAGGAAAAAATCTGAAAAGCCCTTGTTGAAAGGGGCTTTTGTGGAGGAGTCGATTTACATTGGTGATGAGAATCTGGATGCTTTGGTAAGCATAAAGTCCAAAGAGGAAATGATAGGCGAGGTCATTGGATTGTTGCAGTCGCCTGCCAAGAACGTTATTTCCGGACTTAAGGCCAGCGGTGGTAAACTTGCAGGTATCCTTAAGACATTATCAGAAAAATAAGTACGCACTAAAACTAAATTATATTTTAAAATTTCATTAAACGATAGAAAATGGCAGATTTAAAAGATTTCGCAGAACAATTGGTCAACCTTACCGTAAAAGAAGTAAACGAGTTGGCTGACATATTAAAGAACGAGTATGGTATTGAGCCAGCTGCCGCTGCAGTTGCCGTAGCTGCTGGTGGCGGAGCCGCCGAGGGTGGTGAGGCCGCTGAGGAGCAAACAGAATTCGATGTAATTTTGAAAGCAGCCGGAGGTTCCAAATTAGCAGTCGTTAAATTGGTCAAGGAATTGACCGGTCTTGGACTAAAAGACGCTAAAGACATCGTTGATAGTGCACCTAAAGCAGTAAAAGAAGGTGTATCAAAAGACGAGGCTGAAGGTATCAAAAAATCTTTGGAAGAAGCAGGAGCGGAAGTTGAGCTTAAATAATAGCAACGACCATAGCACTTTTGGTTTAGGTCTTCTCGCTTTTTGCGGTTAGACCTAAGCCTTTTTATAGAAATAGGTATATGAAGGCATATGCCACCCCATAATACTCACGATCAAAACACTGTCCGTAGATGTTCACAAATCAGAATGAAAGAATAAATTTCGCTTCGGCCAAGAATACTCCCAATTATCCAGACTTCTTGGATATTCAGATAAAATCCTTTCAAGACTTTTTTCAGCTTGAAACGAAATCCGATGAACGTGGCAATGAAGGGCTCTACAATACCTTCATGGAGAACTTCCCGATCACAGATACCAGAAACCAGTTCGTACTTGAGTTTTTGGATTACTTTATAGACCCACCAAGATATTCCATACAGGAGTGCATTGAGCGTGGGCTTACCTATAGCGTGCCCCTAAAGGCCAGGTTAAAGTTGTACTGTACCGATCCAGAGCATGAAGATTTTGAAACCATAGTGCAGGATGTTTATCTGGGCACCATACCCTACATGACGCCCAGCGGAACCTTTGTGATCAATGGTGCGGAGCGTGTGGTAGTATCACAATTGCACCGTTCTCCCGGTGTATTCTTCGGACAATCCTTCCATGCCAATGGTACCAAGCTCTATTCCGCAAGGGTAATACCCTTCAAAGGTTCTTGGATAGAGTTTGCCACGGATATCAATGGGGTCATGTACGCCTATATTGATAGAAAGAAAAAATTGCCCGTCACCACATTGTTCAGGGCCATAGGATTTGAACGTGATAAGGATATTTTGGAGATTTTTGACCTTTCTGAAGAAGTAAAGGTCTCCAATGCAGGATTGAAAAAGGTGCTGGGACGTAAATTGGCCGCTAGGGTGTTGAACACTTGGCACGAGGATTTTGTGGATGAGGATACGGGCGAGGTGGTTTCCATTGAGAGAAATGAGATCGTACTGGACCGCGATACTGTTCTAGAGAAAGAGCACATTGCCGAAATCTTGGAGGCCGATGTGAAGACCATTCTCCTGCACAAAGAGAACAATGCGCAGTCAGATTATGCCATTATACACAACACACTACAAAAAGACCCTACAAATTCTGAAAAAGAGGCCGTAGAGCATATCTATCGCCAATTGAGGAACGCTGAGCCGCCCGATGAGGAGACAGCACGGGGTATCATAGATAAGTTGTTCTTTTCCGATCAGCGCTACAACCTAGGGGAAGTGGGCCGTTATAGGATGAACAAAAAATTAGGTCTTGATATAGGTATGGACAAGCAGGTCCTTACCAAAGAAGATATCATCACTATCATAAAGTATTTGATAGAGCTCATCAATTCAAAAGCAGAGATAGATGATATTGATCACCTTAGCAACCGTAGGGTAAGAACGGTAGGCGAGCAGTTGTCTTCTCAATTTGGAGTGGGCCTTGCCCGTATGGCCAGGACCATCCGTGAGCGTATGAACGTACGGGACAATGAGGTGTTCACACCAATAGATTTGATCAATGCAAAGACCTTGTCTTCTGTGATCAATTCGTTCTTTGGTACCAACCAGCTGTCCCAGTTCATGGACCAGACCAACCCATTGGCAGAGATTACCCATAAGCGGCGGTTATCCGCATTGGGGCCTGGAGGTCTGTCTAGGGAAAGGGCGGGATTTGAGGTGCGTGACGTGCACTATACACATTATGGCCGCCTTTGCCCCATTGAGACCCCTGAAGGACCCAATATTGGTCTGATATCATCACTCTCCGTATTTGCCAAGGTAAACCCTATGGGCTTTTTGGAGACGCCCTACAGGAAAGTGGACAGCGCCAAGGTGAATACAGAAGAATATGTTTACCTAAGCGCAGAGGAGGAGGAAGGCATGAAAATTGCCCAAGCTAACATTCCTTTGAAGGATGATGGACAAATTGATACAGATAAGGTCATTGCCCGTGAGGAGGGCGATTTTCCCGTGGTAGACCCTGCGGAAATTCATTATACGGATGTGGCCCCCAATCAGATTGCCTCCATTTCGGCCTCGCTCATTCCATTTTTGGAACATGATGACGCCAACAGGGCCTTGATGGGATCCAACATGATGCGCCAAGCAGTGCCCTTGTTGAAGCCAGAGTCGCCCATAGTGGGCACGGGTCTGGAAAGACAGGTGGCCTCAGATTCCAGGGTATTGATCAATGCCGAAGGAGACGGGGTGATCGAATATGTGGATGCTGAAAAAATCACCATAAAGTATGATCGTACGGATGAACAGCGTTTGATCAGTTTTGATGAGGATTCCAAAACCTATTATCTGGTGAAGTTCAGGAAAACGAACCAAGGGACCAGCATCAACTTAAAACCCATTGTAAAAAAGGGCGACAAAGTAAAAAAAGGACAGGTTTTATGTGAAGGTTATGCTACTGAGAAAGGAGAACTTGCCTTGGGTAGGAACCTTACCGTGGCCTTTATGCCTTGGAAGGGCTACAACTTTGAGGATGCCATTGTAATTTCAGAAAAAGTGGTACGGGAGGATATCTTTACCTCCATTCACGTGGACGAGTATTCCTTGGAAGTACGGGATACCAAATTGGGAGCAGAGGAATTGACCCATGATATTCCCAATGTATCGGAAGAGGCCACCAAAGACCTTGATGAACACGGTATGATCCGTATTGGAGCCGAGGTAAAGCCCGGGGATATCCTTATAGGGAAGATCACTCCAAAAGGGGAGTCCGATCCCACTCCAGAGGAAAAATTGTTGCGGGCCATTTTTGGTGATAAGGCAGGGGATGTTAAAGATGCATCTTTAAAGGCATCGCCCTCTTTGCATGGTGTGGTCATTGATAAAAAATTATTTTCCAGATCCGTGAAGGATAAGCGCAAGCGTTCGGAAGATAAAGAGGAGCTTGCCAAACTGGAATTGGAGTATGAAGTTAAGTTCCAGGAACTAAAGGATGTTCTGGTAGAAAAATTATTCACTTTGGTCAATGGAAAGACATCTCAGGGGGTATTGAACGATCTTGGTGAGGAGGTCCTTCCCAAAGGGAAAAAGTATACCATGAAGATGTTGAACTCTGTGGATGACTTTGCCCATTTGGTAGGGGGTTCTTGGACTACGGATAATGGCACCAATAGTTCTGTGGCCGATTTGTTGCACAACTATAAAATAAAACTGAACGACCTGCAGGGTAACCTAAGAAGGGACAAGTTCACGATTTCCGTGGGGGATGAACTGCCCGCCGGTATCATGAAGTTGGCCAAAGTCTACATTGCCAAAAAACGTAAGTTGAAGGTAGGGGACAAAATGGCTGGCCGCCATGGTAACAAGGGTATCGTTTCCAGAATCGTTAGGCAGGAGGATATGCCCTTCTTGGAAGATGGGACCCCAGTGGATATTGTATTGAATCCTTTAGGAGTACCTTCAAGGATGAACATTGGTCAGATATACGAGACCGTATTGGGTTGGGCCGGACTTAAGTTGGGCAAGAAATATGCGACCCCAATTTTTGACGGAGCCACTTTAGATGAAATCAACGCTTACACGGATGAAGCCGGCATACCAAGATACGGTCATACCTATCTGTATGATGGTGGAACTGGGCAGCGTTTCGATCAGCCAGCTACCGTAGGTGTGATCTATATGTTGAAATTGGGCCATATGGTAGATGATAAGATGCACGCCAGATCCATAGGACCATACTCCTTGATTACGCAACAGCCCTTGGGCGGTAAGGCCCAGTTTGGTGGTCAGCGTTTTGGGGAAATGGAAGTTTGGGCTTTGGAAGCCTACGGCGCATCTGCAACCCTAAGGGAAATCCTTACAGTGAAGTCAGATGATGTCATTGGAAGGGCCAAAACGTATGAATCCATTGTAAAAGGGGAGACCATGCCAGAACCTGGATTGCCAGAATCATTCAACGTTTTAATGCACGAACTCAAAGGTTTAGGTTTGGACATTAGACTTGAGGAATAACGATAGTTCCCAGAACTATGAACGTATTTAATTAAAAACATTATCAGCACGCTATTATGGCAAGAATAAAAGATAATAACCCAATAAAAAGGTTCAATAAAATCTCCATTGGTCTGGCTTCCCCAGAAGCAATTTTGGCAGAGTCCAGAGGTGAGGTCTTAAAGCCTGAAACGATAAACTATAGGACGCACAAGCCAGAAAGGGACGGTCTCTTCTGTGAACGAATCTTTGGCCCTGTCAAGGATTATGAGTGTGCTTGTGGGAAATACAAGCGTATTCGCTATCGCGGTATCGTCTGTGATCGTTGCGGAGTGGAAGTTACGGAGAAGAAAGTGCGTAGGGATAGGGTAGGCCATATCAATCTTGTGGTTCCCGTCGCCCATATTTGGTATTTTCGTTCCCTGCCCAACAAAATAGGGTACTTATTAGGGCTGCCCTCCAAGAAATTGGATATGATCATCTACTATGAAAGGTATGTGGTCATTCAGCCCGGTATTGCCAAAGGGCCAGAGGGTGAGGAAGTTAAAAAGATGGATTTCTTGACTGAGGAGGAATATTTGAACATTTTGGAATCCATTCCACAGGAAAATCAGTACCTGGAAGATTCAGACCCCAATAAATTCATTGCCAAGATGGGGGCCGAATGTCTTATAGATCTTTTGGGCAGGATCAACTTAAAGGATCTTTCCTACGAGTTGAGGCACAAGGCCAATACGGAAACCTCCAAGCAACGCAAGACAGAGGCGTTGAAAAGGTTACAAGTAGTTGAGGCCCTAAGGGAATCTCAAGATAACAGGGAAAATTTGCCAGAGTGGATGATCATGAAGGTCATTCCCGTCATTCCGCCAGAACTAAGGCCTTTGGTGCCTTTGGATGGTGGTCGTTTTGCTACCTCAGATTTGAACGATCTGTACAGGAGGGTGATCATAAGGAACAACCGTTTAAAGCGCTTGGTGGAGATCAAGGCTCCAGAAGTGATTTTGCGCAATGAAAAGCGGATGTTGCAAGAGGCCGTGGATTCTTTGTTCGATAACACAAGAAAGGCCTCGGCGGTCAAAACCGAATCCAATAGACCATTGAAGTCCCTATCGGATTCATTGAAGGGGAAACAGGGACGTTTCCGTCAGAACCTATTGGGTAAGCGTGTGGATTATTCGGCACGTTCGGTCATTGTGGTGGGTCCGGAAATGAAATTGTACGAGTGCGGTCTGCCCAAGGATATGGCTGCGGAATTGTACAAGCCTTTTGTGATCCGTAAGCTGATAGAAAGGGGCATAGTGAAGACCGTAAAGTCTGCCAAGAAAATAATAGATAAAAAAGAACCCGTTGTATGGGACATTTTGGAGAATGTGCTCAAAGGGCACCCCGTTTTATTGAACAGGGCCCCTACTTTGCACCGCTTGGGGATACAAGCATTCCAGCCCAAATTGATAGAAGGTAAGGCCATACGGCTGCATCCTTTGGTCTGTACAGCCTTTAATGCGGATTTTGATGGTGATCAGATGGCCGTTCACTTGCCATTG
>CAKZLG010000118.1 GCA_937125035.1 uncultured Maribacter sp.
CCACGGTATTGGGCTGTGGGGTACTGCTGCTCGCCTTTTTGGCCAAGGAGCTCTTTGGTCCAAAACAAAGGTTGTTGCCCCTGCGTCTTTTCGCGGTGCTGGTGGCCGTGGTTTCCTTGGCCCTGCTCTTGCTGCAGCCGGCATTCCCCACAGAGGCCAGTAAGGGGGTGGGGGCCTTGCTCACGGACGGTTACCCCGAGCGCACTTTGGACAGTCTCCGAAAAAAGCACCGAAAACTGGCCGTGGAAACCTATGCCCCGGAAGCGGATATGGCCCCTTTTTTGGATTCTTTGGGGCAGCTGTATGTATTGGGCAACGGCCTGCCCCCGTACGACCTGTGGCAATTGCAGAACCAATCGGTGACCTATATACCGGGCAGGGCCCCAAAGGGCATTACTGAACTCAAGTATAACGAACGGGCCGTCTTGGGGGAAGCACTGGTGCTACGGGGGCGTTATGAAGGGCCCACGGAAGGGCATGGCTTGGCCTTGGTGGATGCTGGGGGCAATGTGCTGGATTCCCTGGTTTGGCAAGATAGCCTGTCGCCCTCCTTTTCCCTGAAAATGGTGCCCAAGGCCACGGGCACCTTTGTCTATGGCCTTTGGGAGACCGCGCCGAACAATGTAGTGTTGCGCCGGCACCCTTTGCCCTTACAGGTGAGGGCCCCGCGGGCCTTGACCGTGCTCATGCTCCATGACTTTCCCACCTTTGAGGCCAAATACCTGAAGAACTTTTTGGCGGAAAAAGGCCATGCCGTAGTGGTGCGCAGCCAACTGACCACCAATAGGTATAAGTTTGAATATGTGAACACCCCCCAACGGCCCATCTATGGCCTTACGGAAGCGCAATTGGAACGCTTTGATGTGGTATTGTTGGATGGGGATACGTACAACACTATGGGCACCACCACCCGGCAACAACTCTCGAGCGCTGTGGAAAACCAAGGCCTGGGCCTCTTTCTGCAGCCTTTGGAAAATGGGTGGAGCGGGCGCAATGCCCCCTTGGAGACCGTGCCCGATGCCCGTGACGCATGGAAACTGCCCAACGAAAATGGGGCCGTCCTCAACAAATATCCCTATACCTTTCCAACTGATTTTCCTGTGCAGGCCCTCATGTTCGGGGGTGCCCCAGTGGGGGCCTACCGCCCCGTGGGGTTGGGAAAGGTGGGGAGCACCACGCTGCGGCCCACCTATCCTTTGCTCCTACAGGGAAAGGGGGCCGTATATGAACGGCTGTGGAGCCATCTGCTGACCACCCTCGCCAAACCGGGCGACCAAGAAGGGGAAGTGCTTTTGGATACGGAGCTGCCCAGGCCCCATGAACCCATGGCCGTCACCCTGCGCACCTCCGAAGCCCGCCCAAAGTTGTCCGAAGGCAATGGGCAGCGAATTTCCTTACAGCAAGAATTAGAATTACCCATGCGCTGGCAGGGCACCCATTATCCGGACCAAACGGGCTGGCAGCAGCTCATGACCGCCACGGACACTACGGCCTACTACGTGTACGCGGATAGCGCTTGGGCCGCCCGTACCGCCCACCAATACCGTACCGCGAATGCCCGTAGCTTAAGCCCCACGGCAAAGTCCGCGCCCTCCGTGCTTTATGGGCGGCCCATACCCGCCTTTTGGTGGTTTTTGCCCTTGTTGCTGGCCCTTGGGTTTTTGTGGTTGTGGCCGAAAATTAATTGAGAAATAGGATATTCGACATTTTTTACTGCTGAAATGGAATAACTTTATGGTTCTTACAAGGGAATTTTTTTGGTTTATAACAAAAAGGTATGGCTCAAAACTTATGGACTAAGGAAGAGACAATAATAGCTTTCAATGTGTATTGTAAAATACCATTTAAAAGTAGTAGCAAAACAAATCCTTTAGTCATTAAGTATGCTAAAATATTGGGCAGATCTTCATCTGCTTTAAATATGAAAATTGGCAATTTTGGCAGATTAGATCCAGACTTAAAGAAACAAGGAATAACTGGATTGGTAAATGGCAGTAAGCTAGAAGAAGAAGTTTGGAATGAATTTAATGGAAATTGGGATAAACTAGTTTTTCAAAGTGAAAAATTACTAGCCAAATTTCAAAACAAAAAGGTAGAAGAGATTGAAATGAATAGTTTTCCAGAGGGTCGGGAAAATTTTGTAAGTACAAAAGTTAGGGTAAATCAGAACTTTTTTAGAAACATGATATTGTCTTCATACAATATGAAATGTTGTATTACGGGATTATGCTTCACAGAGTTATTGGTAGCGAGTCATATTAAACCGTGGTCGGTTGATAAAAAAATAGAACAAATCCTCATAATGGATTATGTTTGAATTCTTTACATGACAAAGCATTTGACAGGGGTTTTATTACAATAACACCTGATTTTAAGATAAAGGTATCTAGATATCTTAACGAATATGACGAAGATAGTGCCGCAAGTCAGCTTTTCAAAAAATATGATAAAAAGGAAATATTGAAACCAGAAAGATTCTTACCAAAGAAAGAATTTTTGGAATATCATTATGAACATATTTTTAGGAAATGAAACATAGGGTAGTTATAGTGTTTGGAAAAGATGCGTCCAACAAAGTTCTTTTGGATGTTCCTTTAACCTTTGATGAAAGAAAACAATATGAAAAGGAGTATTTCTTTATTACAAAAGATGAAAAAGAGGCCTTTTGTAAAGGTATTGAAGAAGCTGTGGGATGGATGGATTATTATATCCAGAAGAACTCATAAATTAGTGACTGAGCAATTGTTTCTTGTTATGCTAGATAAAAAAGGATTGAAGTAAATAAACCCTAGCCCTTGCTTTTCTTCAGGGAATAGTGTGGTTCATCCTTTAAAATAAGGAAAAAATTCATCAAACAAAGGTGCAATTCCAGTTTTAAAGTGATTGAATTTAATGCATTGAAAACGTTAGCACATGAACACCATCACACCCATAGCCACGGATTATCTTAGGGGGTCAAGGACCATAGAAACGGTATTGGTGGCGCAAGAACGGAAGGAGCAGGTTTTTTTCATCTACAATTTTGAAGGCATTTCGTTCCGGGTGTTCAACGGGCAAGTGGCCCTCCTCCAGTTCTTCCAAAACGGTACGGAACCTGCCATACACTATACTTCCGAGGCCGCGGTGGACGCATTTTTGGAAACGGTTGTCCTTGACCAAAAGGGTCGGTTCGAGTGATTTTTCGTAATGCCATGAAGATAAATGGTAGGGTAACCTTTTCAGGGCCCAAAAGGTTCTCGCTACACTTGATTTGCGATGGAAAAATCGAAAATCAACCACTCAAACCAACTTTTTGATATAAAATTTTTAAAATGTGCAAGGGGTTTCCAGATACCATTTGTAAGGACCGTGTACATGAACATCACCGGAAGTGGCCAGGCCCAATGAGAATGGCTTCAATACTAAAATTTTGTATTTTAGAAGAGGTTATCTCCTGGAAAGAGAATAATCCAAAATTTAAAACAGAACGCTATGCCCAATACCCTTTCGCCCCTCGTGTCCACCACTGAACTGAGGGCCCTACAGCACAACAAAGACCTTATCTTAGTGGACGCCGGCGCCCAAAAACGGAAGCCGCCCTTTCTGGAAGGGGCCGTGGGCGTGGATCTGGAGACCCAACTCTCCGATATCAAGGCAGATGCCGCCCAAGGGGGCAGGCACCCCCTGCCCACCGTGGCCCAGTTTGCCAGGGTCTTGGGGAACTTGGGCATTGGGCCCAACAGCCATGTGGTCATTTATGACGATATGCGCGGGGGCAATGCCGCTGCCCGTTTCTGGTGGATGCTCACCGCCGTGGGCCACCCCAAGGTACAGGTGCTGAACGGGGGCGCGCAGCAGGCCATCCAAGAAGGGTATCCCCAAACCGATCGCCTACGAACGCCCACCGCGGTAGATGCCTACCCCACCACAGATTGGCAGTTGCCCTTGGCCACCATGGCCGAGGTGGAGCAGGCCACCCAAAGCCAAGACCAGATCATCATAGACGTGCGCGAAGCCAAGCGCTATGCCGGGGAGTTTGAGCCCATAGACCTCTTGGCCGGACATATACCCAACGCCATCAATGTGCCCTTTCAGGACAATTTAGGGGAAGACGGGCGTTTTAAATCTGCCGCGGAACTGCGCCAAAAGTATCGCGCTATCTTAGGAAACGTGCCCAAGGATACTATTACGGTGCACTGTGGCTCTGGCGTAACCGCCTGCCATACCCTGTTGGCCCTGGCCCATGCTGGGATGGACATCCCCAAACTTTATGTAGGCTCTTGTATCGTGTGCAGCCGCAATGAGCTGCCGTTTTTGGTGGGGAATTCCTAGTTCGCACAGAAACAG
>CAKZLG010000119.1 GCA_937125035.1 uncultured Maribacter sp.
GTTTGTTGTGCTGTCATCCATTCCATTGGATTTAGGGGTTGTTGAGTTTCCCATGGCGCCTCTGAAGCGGATTTAGGAAAATAAAGCCTCTGGACCACGCCACTTCAGCTGGTCATTTTCCAGAATGAGAAGCTTGTTTGAAGGGTTTGTCATTCATGCGCATATTTATATCGATTTTATTTGGAACAATCGTTCCATTTTTATTATGTTTGCATTAGGAACGAACGTTCCAAAATAAATTATAACATTAAAAAACAGAAAATGAGTTCATTACAAGGAAAAGTAGCCGTGGTAACCGGAGGTAATAGCGGCATAGGCTATGCAACGGCCCAGGAATTTAAGAGTCAAGGCGCTGAGGTGGTCATTACCGGCAGGAATGCGGAGCGGGTGGCACAGGCGGCCAAGGAGCTCCATGTCATGGGATTGGTGGCGGATGTTGGCAATGTCACTGCCATAGAGGCTCTGGTGAGCCAAGTGAAGGAGGCTTTTGGAAAAGTGGATATTCTCTTTGTCAACGCCGGCATCTTTCAACCGGCCCCTGTGGGACAGATAAGTGAGGCCATGTTGGACCATCAAATGGGCATTAATTTTAAAGGGGCCGTGTTTACCACGGAAAAGTTTTTGCCCATCCTCAATGATGGGGCGTCCATAGTTAATCTATCCTCCGTTAATGCGTACACGGGTATGCCCAACACGCCCATTTACGCCGCCTCCAAGGCCGCCTTAAATGCTTATACCCGTACTGCGGCAACAGAGCTGGCGCCCAAAAAAATACGGGTCAATTCCGTGAATCCTGGACCCGTGGCTACCCCTATTTTCGGCAAAACGGGTATGGAGGAAGACCAGTTGAACGGTTTTGCCGAAGCCATGCAACATAGAGTGCCCTTAAAGCGATTTGGCGAACCTGGGGATATTGCCAAATTGGTGGCATTCTTGGCATCTGATGAGGCTTCATTCATTACGGGCAGTGAATATAACATAGATGGGGGCATCAATGTAAATCCTTTATTGGGTTAATTTTACGTCCTATTTTGGAATGAAAATTCCAAAAAAGTATATTTGTGGAAGCGCCCTGCGCTTCCACTTTATTTGTTATGCCTAGAACTAAGTTGTTTAATGAGGAGGATGTCCTTCAAAAAGCTATGGAGCTTTTTTGGAAAAAGGGGTACGCCGCAACTTCCGTGCAGGATTTGGTCCAAGCTTTGGGCATCAATAGGGCCAGTCTGTATACCACTTTTGGGGATAAGGAACAGCTGTTCCAGAAAGCCTTTGACCTTTATAGAGCCACCAATATAGCGGGCCTTAAGCGTTTTTTCTCCCATGAGCCTAATGTAAAACAGGGCTTCCAGAAGTTGTTTGCCATGGCCTTGGCCAATGGGGCCAGCGATGCGGATCGCAAAGGCTGTTTTGTGGTCAATACCACCACGGAACTCATGCCGCATGACACTACCATGAGGGGCATACTTAAAAAAAACCAAGAACTGTTCACCGGCCTGTTTAAAGATTATTTGGAAATGGGCGAGGAAAAGGGACAATTTGCCCGCGGAAAGGACCTACAGGCGCTGGCATCCTTATTGTTTCTGATCTATAACGGCATCAAGGTGGTGACCATGACCGATCCGGACACCCAACAATTGTTGCGATCGGTAAAGGAGGTACTTTCCTTGCTGGACGAATAGTTTTAGTTGGATGGGGATTCTTAAAAGTGAAATGAATGGCCTTAAAATTACGCTGAGCGCTCAGCAATCCTGGTCCTATGCTCCGTTCCCCATGCGCGCATCACCTCTATGACCTCGTCCAGAGATTTGCCGTAGTCCGTAAGACTGTAGGTGACCGTTACAGGTGTGGTTGGTGTCACCGTTCTTTTGATGAGGCCATTGATTTCCAAGTCTTTCAGTTCTTTGGATAGCATGCGCGGGGTAATGCCTTCGATCTGCCTTTCCAATTCATTGAACCTGCTGTTTCCAAAAGATAGGGAAATAACAATGGGCAATCTCCATTTTCCACCGATCAGGTCAATAACATCCCGTACAGGCCGAATAAATATTTTGCATTCTGAAGTACTTTCCTTCATAACTAATTGATAAACAAATAACTATATTAAAGTATAGTACTATATAAAAGTATAGTGCTATAAGAAATATAGTAAACTTAATTAATTTTGAGGTGAAAACAAAAAGCACCAAATCATCTCAAATGAAAAAAATAGCACTTTTTGGCGGTACGGGCAGTATGGGCATCCACTTTCTGCAACAGGCCTTGGATGCGGGTTATGAG
>CAKZLG010000120.1 GCA_937125035.1 uncultured Maribacter sp.
CCCGCCGTTTTTGGTCCCTTAATGAACATTACCGGCTCTATCTTGGCCTCCTACTGGCATGGTAGACCCACTACCCATCCCAAACCGCTGGATAAGGACAGTACCTTGGCATCCAACCTCTAAATATGAAAAAATAAAATCCGATCATGAAAAATACAAGACGTGATTTTCTCACCAAGGCAGCGGCAACCACTGCCATGACCGCCATGCCATTCCTTAATTATGGTAAGGAATATGAAAGGGCCATTGATGGTACCCCAAAAATGTCCGCGCCCAAAGATTTGAAGATAACGGACATCAAATGTGGATATATCCGTGGTGGCCATGGTCTTTTTGTGAAGATCTATTCAAATCAAGACATTGTGGGCCATGGGGAAGGGGTGGATGCCACCCCGGGGACGTACCATTTGGTGAAGCTGTTTGGAGAACTGCTCAAGGGCCAGAATCCACTCAACGTGCATAGGTTATTTGAGGATTTGAGAAGGCGGGGTTTTTTTGAGGGAGCACAGGCGGGAATGTATGTTTCCGTGCTCACTGCCGTGGAAACCGCCCTTTGGGATTTGGCGGGCAAGGCCCTTGGGCTTCCCGTTTACCAACTTTTGGGGGGCAAGTTCCGCGATAAGATCAGGGTATATATGGACACCGCTCTATATCAGAATAGATTGCCCAAGCCCGAGGATTTTGCCGCCTCCGCAAAAGAGGCCGTGGATATGGGCTTTACGGCCGTAAAGTTTGATTTGGACCAACACAACGACCCCAATAAATACGATAGATACAATTGGACCGCCAGTCCGGCCGAGGTACAACGGATGTATGATCAAATGGCAGCTGCCCGTGAAGCGGTAGGCCCCAACATCGATATCTGTGCGGATATGCATGGCAGGTATGATGCCCCTACGGGCGAGCGGGTGGCCAAGGTCTTGGAGCCCTTGAACATGATGTGGTTGGAAGAGCCCATAGCCGCCGAAAATGTAGCGGCCTACCAGAGGATCACGGCATCTACGAGCACGCCCATCTGTGCCGGGGAAAACCATTACTTGGCCCATGGGTTTAGACCCCTGTTGGAGGCTGGAGCTGTGGACATCATCATGCCCGATCTACAAAAAGCAGGAGGATTGGGAGAGGCACAGCGCATAGCCAACTTGGCAAACCTCTATTACATTCCGTTTGCACCACACATGGTGGCCTCATATCTAGGAGCCATGGCCTCTTGCCATGTGTGCGCATCCGTGCCCAATTTCATGATTTTGGAATGGCAGATCTATTTTCACAAAAACCCAATGTACCAGGAAATCGTCACGTTTGATGGTCCCATGGTAGAAAACGGGTTCATCACCTTATCTGAAAAGCCCGGTATTGGTGTGGAGATCAACGAGGAGGCCCTGCGTAAGTACGCGGATAAGGG
>CAKZLG010000121.1 GCA_937125035.1 uncultured Maribacter sp.
TTGGGCTGGGTGGTTGCGGGCCTTTTCATCAGTTTTGTCTTTCACTGGGACGCCGACCAGGGCATTGCCCAAGGCTTGTTGAAAAATACGTTTTTAATGACGGCCATCGCCTCGCTAATTTTAGGCCTGTTCAGCTTTACACTGCCTAAGACGCCACCGCGGGCGGGCAGTGGCGAAAAATTGAAGCTGCGCGATATTCTGGGGCTGGATGCCCTGGCGCTGTTCAAAGATGGAAATTTCCTGGTGTTCTTCATATCATCCATTCTCATTTGTATTCCCTTGGCCTTTTACTATCAAAATGCCAACCCGTTTTTGGTGGAACTGGGCATGCAGAACGCCACAGGGAAAATGACGCTGGGCCAAATCTCTGAAATCATCTTCATGCTGCTCTTACCCTACTTTTTCTCCAAATTTGGCTTTAAGAAAACCATTATGGTGGCCATGTTGGCCTGGGTAGTGCGCTATTTGCTCTTCGCTTATGGCAATGTGGGGGAACTCAGTTTCATGTTGTTATTGGGCATTGCGCTGCACGGTATCTGCTATGATTTCTTTTTCGTCTCTGGCCAGATATACACGGACAGTAAAGCGGGCGAAAGATTCAAGAGCTCCGCACAAGGGCTCATTACATTGGCCACCTATGGGGTGGGCATGCTCATGGGTTTTTGGATAGCCGGCAAGATCTCAAATTCATACGTGCTCAGCGATGGGATGCATCTTTGGGAAAACATTTGGCTGTACCCCGCAGGGTTTGCCTTTGTTGTGCTGCTAATGTTCGCCCTGTTGTTCAAATCAGAGAAAATCAAATACCGTTCTTAGAAAATTTCGCTAAATTGTAGTTTTTAATCTCAAAGCGATTTTCGCTATCAATTAACTTTAAATTTTAGTACAACATGCCAAAAAAAATCAGGTTGGGAATTTTAGGAGGCGGGGGAGATTCCCTTATCGGGGTTCTGCACCGTGTAGCCTCCCATATCAATGACAATTATGAAATAGTGGGTGCGGTATTTAATCCGGATTTTGACGCCAGTGTGGACTTCGCAAAGGAGATAGACATCCCGTTGAACAGGATCTATAAGGATTTTGACACCTTGGTGGAAGAGGAGATGAAATTGCCAGAGGAGGAGCGGATACAAGTGTGTTCTGTCCTAACCCCTAATTTCCTTCACTTTCCCATGGCCAAAAAGTTGCTGGACCATGGTTTCCACGTCATTTGTGAAAAACCCATGACCACCACTTTGGAAGAAGCCAAGATCTTGGAGGAGGCACACAAAAAATCTGGAAAGGTATTTGCACTTACCCATACCTACACGGGTTACCCTATGGTACGGCAAATGCGGGAGATGATAAAGGCCGGTGCCCTAGGAAAGATTCATAAGGTGGATGCACGGTACTATCAGGGTTGGATAAACACCATTATCCACGATAAGGAAAAGCGGAGTTCCGTATGGCGATTGGACCCCAAAAAGGCGGGCATCAGTTCCTGTATGGGAGACATTGGCGTGCATGCGTTTAATTTGGTGGAATATACTACAGGGCTACAGGTGAAATCGCTTTTATGTGATTTCAACTACCTCTATGAGGACAACCAAATGGATGTGGACGGTACGGTGCTCATACGCATGGGTGCGCATGTTAAGGGGGTCATTCGCGGTAGCCAAGTGGCCACAGGCGAGGAAAACGGTCTGGCCATTGCCATTTATGGCGAGAAAGGGGCTTTTAGGTGGGAGCAGGAGCGGCCCAATTTTCTATACAAAATGAGCGATACCGAGCCCACCCAGGTCTATAAGCCCGGGCATGCCTACAACTCAGAACTCTCTTTAGATGGCACTAAATTACCTGCGGGGCATCCTGAGGGAATTTTTGATTCCATGGCCAATATCTATTTGGGTGCCGCCAGGGCCATACGCGGAGAAAAATATAATGATGGCGAGTTCCCCACCATGCAAGACGGCGTGCGGGGCATGAACTTCATAGAGGCCACAGTGGCTTCCCATAAGAACGGGAACAATTGGGTGGCGTTGGAGTAGTCTTTTTAAACGGCAGACCCACATAAAAAAAGGTGTCTAAAACGTGCCTTCTTCCGTGCATGGGGGAAGGGAGGGAACAGGAAGGTCATCCTTGCCAAAGTATCCCAACTCCACATAATATCACCGTTTGGATGGAGTTGAACTTTTTAGACACCTTTTACCTTTTAAAAAACTTTTTCAAATTCCATACAGACTACAATGGTGCTTTCACGGGGCACTCGGCCATACACGGCAAGTTCCCTGGTGAAATAATCCCAGTGGTATTTTTTCCATGAGTCCAAGGAAGAGAGGGCATTGCCCTCCAGGACAGTGTACTGCTCATCAATACTGAAAAAGGGCTTAAGTCGCACCGCCGTGGTCTTTATGATGCAGAGGGCTTCCCCCTCCCAATTGGTAATGACGTTGAAAGCACCTAGTTGGGGCAAGGGCTCATTCCTATATTGCAGTCCCAATAAAGATCTGGAAACCGCTTTTTTCGAGCCCGCTCTTATCATTTGGGCGCACTGATCTGCATCTTCCTTGTTGTCATAGAAGTGTACCACTTCAGGGGCCTTGACAAAAGCGTGTTCCAAGTGGTCATCCAGATAGTCTCCCCACATGTTCCTTGCCGAAGCATTTTCCATAGTCAATTGAATTGTAGTGAATAGTATGGCAAATAAAAGCAGGATTTTTAAATTAGAAGGGATAATCCGATTATTTCCGTTGGATATTTGTGCTCATCCACCTATTCATATGGCCAATTTACCGGTTTTTAGTTGCGTTGCGGCATGGCTTGCCGCCCGTGCGGTAAAGGCCATATAGGTCAAGGATGGGTTCACACAGCTAGAGGAACTCATAAAGGAACCATCCGTTACGTATACATTGGGTACGGTATGAATTTGGTTGTGCTTGTTCACGATTGATGTCTTTGGGTCGTGGCCCATTCTTGCCCCGCCCATCTCGTGGATGGCGCCGCCGGGCTTGTAATTGCCATCGTATCCGTTTATGGCCTCGAAACCGGCCAGTTCCAACATCTTTTTGGCCTGTTCCTGCATGTCCTTGCGCATATTGTACTCATTTTCCTTGAGGCGTATGTCAAAGTCCAATAGGGGCAAACCCCATTGATCCCTTTTTTCGCTCAGCGTCACCTTATTGTCATCATAGGGTAAAAATTCGCCAAAACCGTTCATCCCTATTTGCCAGTTACCGGGCTTCATGATAGCTTCCTTGAGATTGGTGCCATAGCTCGCCTCCGCAATGGAGATGGACCAATTATGGCGCCCGGCGCCCCCTTGGTAACCAAAACCCCTAATGTACTCTTTCCGTTGGGTCTTCTCGTCCAAATTCACAAAACGGGGAATGTAGAAACCGTTGGGCCGCCGGCCTTTGTAATATTGGTTAAGATAGCCCTTGACTTTGGCATTGGCCCCTACCTGAAAGTGGTGGTCCATGATGCCCTTTCCCAGTAGCCCGGAGTCATTGCCCAAACCATTGGGGTAGCGTTTGGATTTGGATTGCAGAAGAATGCCCAATGATGCCATGGTGGAGGCACAAAGAAAGATCACTTTGGCCTTAAACTCCATTTTTTCGTGGGTCTCGGCATCTATGATGCGCACCCCTTGTGCCCTTTGGGTAACCTCGTCATAGATGATTTCGTACACGATGCTAAAAGGTCTCAACGTCATGTTCCCCGTGCGTTCTGCAGCCGGTAATGTAGAGGAGTTGCTGCTGAAGTAACCGCCAAAAGGGCACCCCCTTTTGCACCGGTTTCTATACTGGCAAGGGGCTCTGCCCTCTTGGTCTGGTACTACCCCGGTAAGGTTGGCGCTTCTGCCAATAGTCAGCAATCTGCCGTCATCAAATGTCCTGGAAAGCGATTCCTGTAGTTCCTTTTCCACACAATTGAGTTGCATGGGAGGTAAAAAATGCCCATCTGGCAGTTGTTTTAGACCCAACTTTTCTCCGTTCACGCCAATATATCGTTCCACCTTCTCGTACCATGGCGCAATATCCTTGTAGCGCACGGGCCAGTCCACCCCAATACCATCTTTTTTATTGGCCCCGAAATCAATATCGCTCCAGCGGTAGCTCTGCCTGCCCCACGTAATGGATCGGCCACCTACATGATAGCCCCGCAACCAAGAAAAGGGTTTGGTCTGCGCATAGGGGTGGTCTACGTGGTTTGCAAAAAAATGGGCAGAATCCTCGCCCGGTGCCCATGTGCTGTTTTCGTGATGAAACTTCTGTTTTTCCGCAAGGGGCAATTGTCCTTTATACGGAAAATCCCAATCGTCTTTGTTCATGGTGGGGTAATCCTTGATGTGCTCTACCATGCGGCCTCTTTCCAAGACCAAGGTCTTGAGGCCATTTTCACAAAGCTCTTTGGCCGCCCAGCCCCCACTGATACCGGTGCCCACCACAATGGCATCGTAGGTCTCGTTCTGATTCATACGCTAATTTTTATCTTTTTCTTGCCGTATTCCCTATATTTATAACTTCGCTTGCGCTTGGATTGGCAAGGTGATACGATTACCTAAATATAAGGTTAAAAATCAAAAACATATTTATTGTAGCTAAATCAAGATCAAAAACAAATAACACTGCATTATGATGAAAACCATAAAAGGGCCGGCTGTATTTCTGGCACAGTTCGTAGACAGCAAAGCGCCTTTCAATTCCTTGGAGGGCATGTGCAAATGGGCATCGGACCTGGGATACAAGGGCATTCAAATACCTACATGGGAATCCTTTCTCATTGACTTGGACAAGGCTGCTGACAGCCAGGACTATTGTGATGAGCTCAAGGGAACCATTAATTCCTATGGGTTGGAGATCACAGAACTTTCCACCCATTTACAGGGCCAATTGGTGGCCGTGCACCCAGCCTATGACCTCATGTTCGACAATTTTGCGCCAGATGCGGTGAAGAACAATCCCAAAGCTCGTACGGCATGGGCGGTAGATGTGGTGAAAAAGGCGGCCACGGCCAGTAAACGTTTGGGCATAACGGCACATGCCACTTTTTCCGGCGCCTTACTTTGGCATACCATGCACCCTTGGCCCCAACGACCTGCCGGTCTTGTGGAGATGGGTTTTGAGGAACTGGCAAAACGCTGGCTGCCCATACTCAATCACTTTGACGAGCAAGGGGTGGATGTGTGCTACGAAATTCACCCTGGTGAGGATCTGCATGATGGCGATACTTTTGAGCGTTTCCTCGAAGCCACTGGCAACCACAAAAGAGTGAACATCTTGTACGACCCAAGCCATTTTGTCCTTCAACAATTGGATTATATTGCCTACATAGACCATTACCATGAGTTCATTAAATCTTTCCACGTAAAGGATTCCGAATTTAACCCTACCGGGAAAAAGGGCGCCTTTGGCGGTTATAACGACTGGGGCGATAGGGCCGGTAGGTACCGTTCCTTAGGGGATGGCCAGATAGATTTTAAGACCATATTCTCCAAACTTACCCAATATGGCTGTGATGTTTGGGCGGTGATGGAGTGGGAATGCTGCATTAAAAGCCCTGAACAGGGGGCTCGCGAAGGCGCCAAGTTCATACAGGATCATATCATAGAGGCCACGGAAAAGACTTTTGATGATTTTGCCGGGGCCGAAATAGATAAAGAGGTCCTGAAAAAAATACTGGGCCTATAGGGACCAACCACGCAAATAAATATATAAAAAGATGAAAAAAACAATCTTACTTATCACGGCCATGACCATGGCCATAGGGTGCAAGGAGACTAAAAAGGAAACTGGAAACGAAGTGCCCATGGCCACTACGGAAAACACCGCTGAAACAGCTACTGAGAACGAATGGGAAATCTTGTTCAGTGGTGATTCCTTTGACGGATGGCATGAGTACCGGAAAGAAGGGGTTTCCGAGCATTGGAAATTGGAGGACGGAGCCATGGTGTTCCACCCACCCAAGGAAAGACCGGAGGGCACCAGCTACAATTTGGTGACGGATACGGAATATACCAATTTTGTGCTGTCCTTGGAATGGCGTATTGCCGAAGGGGGCAACAGTGGGGTCATGTACGGCGTACGTGAGCTGCCGGAACTGGGGCAACCCTATGAAACCGGGCCAGAGATCCAGGTCTTGGACAATGCCGGCCATCCAGATGGTAAAAACGGTACCAGCCACCAAGCTGGGGCACTCTATGATATGGTCTCCCCTAGCAAAGATGTTACCAAGCCCATTGGGGAATGGAACAGTATGGAGATTACCATAGATAGGAATGCCAATGAGGGCAAGGTGGTCCTTAATGGGGAAAAAGTGGTGGAATTTCCCGTAAATGACCCGGAATGGTCCGCCATGGTGGCGAACTCCAAATTTGCGGAATGGGAATATTTTGCCAAATATGACAAAGGGAAAATCGCCCTGCAAGATCACGGTGATGGCGTGGCCTTTAGAAATATCAAGATAAAAGAACTTTAAATCAATCCCTGAACTAAAGAAAAATGAAAAAACAATTATTTTATACGGTCTTTTTTTCCATGCTATTGGCTGGCTGCCAGGAAAAGGTAAAGGAGGCGGCCTCCCCCTTGGAGCCCAAGGAGGGGCCCAGCGTGATCGTTCATGAAGAGTATAGCGGTGCAGAGCCCACCACTCCAGAGGAAACCGAATTTTACGAGCCCAAGGTGCCCGTTGTGGGCCCGGCCACTGAGGGTAGAATTCCCTCGGATGCCATTGTTCTGTTTGATGGCCGCAGCTTGGAGAATTGGATCAGCGCTAAAGACAGCACTGCGGCCAAATGGCATTTGAACGACGATGGAAGCATGACGGTCAATGACAAGACCGGTGATATACAGACCAAGCAAAATTTTGGTGACGTGCAATTGCACGTGGAATGGCGTTCCCCAGAGGACGTGCAAAGAGATGGACAAAATAGAGGTAACAGTGGGGTGTTCTTGAGCGGGCTCTATGAAGTACAGGTGTTGGACAACAATGACAACCCCACCTACGTCAACGGCCAAGTGGCATCCATTTACAAACAACATACCCCAATGGCCATGGCCTCTGTGCCATCTGGTGAATGGAACACCTATGATATTATTTACCACGCACCGGAGTTCAATGAGGAAGGGGGCAAGATAAAGTCCGGTACGCTTACGGTACTGCACAACGGGGTATTGGTACAAGACCATGTGGAGCTCAAGGGGACCACCCCGTACATTGGCTGGCCAAAGAACCCACCCCATGGTAAAGGGCCATTGGTTTTGCAGGACCATGGAGATAACAGCAGGGTTAGCTATAGAAATATTTGGGTCAGGGAACTCTAGACAGGCAAGGGATGCCAAAAGAGTACATTTACAGCATTAATTGGAATTCATGATCAAATCCATGACGGGTTTCGGGAAGTATGTAGTTCAACTTCCAACGAAGAAAATAACAGTAGAGATAAAATCATTGAACAGCAAGAGCATTGATCTCAATGCCCGGATGCCTTCCGCTTATAGGGACAAGGAGCTGGAGCTCAGAAAGCGCATTGCCAATTCCTTGGAAAGGGGCAAGGTGGATTTTGGGCTATATGTAGAGATCACAGGAGACGAGACCAGCGCCCAAGTGAACGAAGGTGCCGTACGGCAGTACATGCAACAACTGCGATCCATAGCGGATGGGGATGACCTGCAGCTCATGGAAATGGCCCTACGCTTCCCCGACGCCATGCGAACCGACAAGGAGGATATAGACGAAGCGGAATACGAGGCAATCCAAGAAGCGCTGGAACATGCCCTAACGGCCATCAATGATTTTAGAGCGGAAGAGGGCAAGGTGCTGGAAACCGATTTTAAGGAACGCGTAACGCTCTTGCAGCAACTCTTGCAAGATGTGATGGACATGGACCCCAGCAGGCAGGCAGCAGTGCGTGAACGCTTGGAGAAAGCCGTTGGTGACCTTGAGGCGGAGGTGGATGCCAACCGTTTTGAGCAGGAACTCATCTACTACTTGGAAAAATACGATATTACGGAAGAAAAGGTGCGCTTGGCCAACCACTTGGACTATTTTGCCAAAACTTTGGGGTCCGAGGACAGTAATGGGAAGAAATTGGGCTTTATCTCCCAAGAGATCGGCCGGGAGATCAATACCATTGGATCCAAGGCCAATTACGCGCCCATGCAACAATTGGTGGTGCAGATGAAGGACGAACTGGAAAAAATCAAGGAACAAATGCTCAACGTACTATAAATGAAGGGAGGCAAGCTCATCATCTTTTCGGCACCGTCCGGCAGCGGTAAGACCACTATTGTAAAACACCTGTTGGCCCAACCGGAACTCAATCTTGCGTTTTCCGTCTCGGCCACTTCCAGGCCCAGGAGGGGCAAGGAAAAGAATGGGGAACACTACTACTTCATGTCCGTTTCAGAATTTAAGAACCACATAAAGGCCGATGATTTTTTAGAGTGGGAAGAGGTGTACCGCGATAATTTTTATGGAACCCTGAAAAGTGAGGTGGAACGGCTTTGGGCAGAAGGCAAGAATGTTATTTTTGATATTGATGTGGTTGGCGGGCTGCGTATCAAAAAGAAATTCCCCCAGGAGACCTTAGCGGTCTTTGTGAAACCTCCCAGTGTGGACGAACTTAAGATACGCCTTAAAAAACGCAGTACGGAGAGTGATGATAAAATCAACATGCGCATTGCAAAGGCCTCTGTGGAGCTCGCCACGGCACCCCAATTTGATAAGATCATTAAAAATTACGACTTGGAGGTGGCCCTTAAGGAAGCTCATGAGCTTGTGGCCCACTATATAGCGGCCGGTCAAAAGGAAGAGGAATAGCCCATGAAGAAGGTAGGGCTCTATTTTGGCACATTCAACCCTATACACATGGGCCATTTGGTCATCGCCAACCATATGGTGGAGTTTTCACAGCTGGATGAGGTTTGGTTCGTGGTAACGCCGCAAAGTCCGTTTAAGGCCAAAAAAAGCCTTTTGGACAATAACCATCGGTACCAAATGGTTTTGGAAGCTACGGAAGACTATCCAAAACTGCGCCCCAGTACCATAGAATTCGGTTTGGACCAACCCAATTACACTATAGATACCTTAGCACATCTGTCCGAGAAATATCCCGGAGGGCATCAATTTGGTCTCATCATGGGAGAGGATAACCTTAAAAGTTTCCATAAATGGAAAAATTACGAGGTCATTTTGGCGCATTATGAGCTCTATGTCTATCCGCGTATATCAGAAGGCAGCTGGCCGGAAAGCTTGCAGGACCATCCGCACATACATATGGTGGATGCCCCTATCATGGAGATATCATCCACTTTTATACGTAAGAGCCACAAAGCCGGTAAGAATATACGGCCCCTGCTGCCAGAGGCGGTGTGGCGGTATATGGACGAAATGAATTTCTATAGGTGATGATGCCCTACGGCTAAAGCGCACCGCCTTTTAGGAGATGGTCCGTGCCCAGATAGGCGCTGTCCCGGTTATAGTACCAAGCCCTCACCTTGGGCATTTTAATGCCGTTCACTTCCAGCAGATCGGTCAACAGGATATATTCCCCATCATTTTCGGCCTCATTATGGAAGAACTGATAGGCCTTTAGGGCATAGGTTTGAGGGTCAAAATAAAAATACCAAGTGTCCTCGCCAACCTCTTCCAAATAAGTCACCTTTAATCTCAAATATTCATTTCCCTTAAAATGAGTCTTGACCACCTTGGGATCAATAAGGCTTCCTGAATCCTTGAGTTTCATCGGCAGACCATAGAGGTAGGTATAATAGTCCTTCATCATTCTTGCCCGATCACAGGTGATCTTATATCGCTCTCTATAGGTGTCTGCAATAACGGGACTATTGTTCAGTAAAAGCTCACATTGCCCTTGTCTCAATATGCTCTTTACGGTATGGCCGTCTTTTCTCACATGGGATTCAAAATGCGCTCTAGGGAGGTCCAATAGGATCAGGCTTAACCGCGGGGTGTCATCTGGGGTAATCATCTCTATGGATAATTTTCCCTGAAAGCTGCTCCAGTGGCCTTGCGGGTCATGGAAAGCTATGGCCTTATCCAACAAGTCACCGCCTGTTGGTACTTGTGCATGCAGGTGTGCGGGGTAGAGGGCCATAAGACACCCCAGGAGCATTAAGGCCCTGCTAAGAATTGGCATACTTATCATAGGTCTCAATAAGGTTCATAGTGGCCGATAACAGGTCTTTGGTTTCCAGCAAGAGGCTAAAATAAAGTGCTGTGTTCTTTGGGCTGGATTCATCTGAACGGGTGCGCTCTACCTGTTTCGTGATCTTTTCATCCAATTTGCCCAAGAGCTCCTCCTTGTTCATGAGCAACTGGGTGAGGCCGCCAAAATTTTTGGTCTGGAATATGGTCTCTATGTCCGAGAAAAGTTTCTCAATATATTGATCTGTTTGCTTTAGATCCTTAATCTGGTTGAACCTAAGCTTTTTATGGTTGTTGTGGACATGTTTGTAACCAGCCTTGGAAATGTACTCCATTGATTGGGTCATGTCCTGAAGATAGCTCAGGGCGGTGATATAAAAGTTACTGGCGCCCACATTGCTCTCATCCAGGTTTTTTATGAAATAGAAAATATTGTCCCTTAGCTCCTCTACCTCCTTGTTGAGTTTTGAAATGCCCTTTCGACTTTTTTTAAGCGTGTCCAGGTCATGCTTGGCCAAGCCGTCCATGCTTTGGGTGTATATTTTATTGCTCCGTTTCATGGCAAGGGCAATATTGGAGGAACTCTCTTCAATAAGGTCTATTATCGTATTGCTTTCGGCCTTTTGAAGACGCTCTTCCATAATGGTCTCCTTTACCTTTTTGGAGTGGGATAGATAATTTTTGGTGATGAGGGCAAAGGCTAGGAACAAAAGAATAGCAATGGCGTACGCCCCGCCCAAATGAATGACATAGGCTATCAGAGCAGCGGAAACAAAAGCGCTCAGGGCCGTAAAGAACCACCCTCCGATCACATTGAGCACGCCCGCCACTCTGTATACGGCGCTTTCCGGACCCCAGGCCCGATCCGCCAAGGAGGTGCCCATGGCCACCATAAAAGTGACATAGGTGGTGGACAATGGCAATTTCATGGATGTGGCTATGGAGATCAGCACGCTGGCGATCATCAGGTTTACTGAGGCCCGTACCATGTCAAATGCCGGGAGGTCCTTTACTTTGCTCTTGGGAATATAGACATACGGCTTTTCAAACTGTTTGTCTATGGCCCTCTGAACGGACAGTGGTACAATGCCCGAAAGGTTTTCCGAGGCCTTTATGGAGTATTTCACGATTTGGCGGGACAGGAAATTGGGCTGAAAACGCTCATCGCCCTCATCTTGTCTTGAAAGGTCCACGCTGGTCTTCACCACATTTTTTGCCTTGGAGGAAAACCATAGCGTAATGATCATGACCACCCCAGAGGCCAATAGTAAGGTGGTCGGCGTACGAACCGCAGCAGATAGCCCTTGCATATTAAAATCCGAGGGGAGGACCCCAGAGGCTTTCCAGCTATTGAAAGATTCCAGCGCTGCCAAGGGCACGCCTATGAAGTTCACAAGGTCATTACCGGCAAAGGCCATGGCCAGGGCAAAAGTGCCCAATACAATCACTAGTCTATAGATGCTCCATTTAAAGAAGGTCATGACGAAATAGGCACAAAGACTCCATAGCACAAAGTTGGCCAAGAGGAACAAAAAGGGTTGTTCCGCTATAAAGGCGTTGACTTCTGGGCCAATCAGGGTGGTGCCCTTGAGGCCCTTGATCAAGATAAAATAGATGATGGCGGTAATGGCCAGCCCCCCAAAAAGGGCTCCTACCCAATTGGCTTTCTTCTCAAACTTAAAAGAGATCAATAACCTAGTGGCAAACTGTACCAACGCCCCAATGGTAAAGGCAACCACGACGGAAAGTAAAATGCCCAAAATGATTTCGGTGGCCTTTTCGGTATTGATGTAGTTCAACAGTTCTGGAAATCCTCCCCCGTCATTGTAGATCTTTACAAGAGAAATGGCCACGGCGGCACCAAGCAGTTCAAAGACGATGGAAACGGTGGTAGAGGTGGGCATGCCCAACGTGTTGAAAAAATCCAACAACAGAATGTCGGTGATCATGACCGCCATAAAAACAATCATGATTTCTGCAAAGACAAACTCACTTGGATTAAAGATACCCTTTCTGGCCACTTCCATCATACCGCTAGAGGAAATGGCGCCAAAGGCAATGCCCAAACTGGCCACGATCATTATGGTCTTGAAGGAAATAGCTTTGGACCCAATGGCCGAATTCAGAAAGTTGACCGCATCATTGCTGACACCCACGACCAAGTCCGTTATGGCCAAAACCGCGAGGGCTATAATGAGGAAGAGATAAAAATTTTCGTCCATCAATGAAAAATTAGCGTAAAAGTGATCTTAAAATACAGAACAAATGTTACATTAAGGTTATGAAATAAAAGGTTGGTCAGAATCAAGATCAACCAACGTCAATAATAAGCAAAAAAGCCATAATTCCCTGAAAATTCTTCAAATCAATAGGGAAAGCCTGCCCTTAAAACATAAGAACCAGGGCACTTGTTGTACTTCAGGGTTTAAAGGAAGAGGAAGGGTATGGTTGGGCTTCGGTATCTGCATTGGAGGTCATAATGGGTGCAGCATCCAAGGCCAAGGTTTTTGCGGCCAAGGCCTGTACAATTTCCAAGCGCTCACCACTTTTGACCGTAATGGGCATTTCAAGGTCCTCGTAGCCCAAGAATGAGATGTGCAAAGTATACTCACCAGGCTGCAAATTGGTAAATTCAAAGTTGCCGTGAAAATTGGTCAGGGTGCTCGCCTCCGTTTCACTCAAGGCAACATGTGCCATGAGCAAGGGCTCGCCATGCATTTCGGCGTCAATGACAGTGCCGCTTAGCCCACCGGGTTCCTGTGATTGTACCGCTATTCCCAAACATAGCGCTAGACCTAAAACAACATACTTCATTTCATTTTATTTGCTTGCAAATAAACGGTGTCAACGTTAAGTTAAGGTTAGCCAGAGATTATATGTAGATGTGTAAATCGTTAAGTTTGCACCATGTGCTCTACATTAAAGTAGGACCTACGCAAACAAAAAATGTATCTTGCGGCACACTATGTGCACTATGAACTGGGAACAGCTACTTTCACTGCGCCGTCATGGCGATAAGAACAAAAGACTCCGAAATGAACAAGATGAGACCCGTTTGGGTTTTGATGTGGACTATGACCGCATCATTTTTTCCGCTGCTTTCAGGAGTCTACAGGACAAAACACAGGTCATTCCCCTGTCAAAGACAGATTTTGTACACACCCGTTTAACCCATAGTCTGGAAGTATCCGTTGTGGGGAGGAGCCTAGGGCGTTTGGCCGGGAAATCCCTATTGGACAGGCATCCTTATCTGAACGAAATCCATGGCTATCAATTTACGGACTTTGGGGCCATAGTCGCGGCCGCCGCTCTGGCGCACGATATTGGAAACCCTCCATTTGGACACAGCGGGGAAAAGGCCATTGGGGAGTATTTTAGAAGTGGGCACGGTGCCAGGTTCAGGGAGCATCTTACCGAGACCCAATACCAGGATCTTGCGGATTTTGAGGGCAATGCCAATGGTTTTAAACTGCTTACACAGGATAGGGCAGGTGCGCCCGGTGGGCTGCGTTTGAGCTATGCCACTCTGGGGGCCTTTATGAAATACCCCAAGGGGTCTCTTCCAAAAAGGCCCACCCCGCATATTGCGGATAAAAAATTTGGGTTTTTCCAAAGTGAGCAGGCCGCCTTCCAAGACATTGCCGAAGAACTGGGGCTGGTAAAGACTTCCCAAGACCGCAATCCCTCTTTTTGCAGGCATCCTTTAACCTACTTGGTCGAAGCCGCAGACGATATATGTTACACCATCATAGATTTTGAGGACGGCATCAATCTAGGGCTCATTCCGGAAGAATATGCCTTGGAATATCTCATTAAACTGGTAAAGGACAACATCAATACCAAGAAATACAATGCGCTGGACTTGAAGGAAGACCGTTTGAGCTACCTGCGTGCCCTGGCCATCAATACATTGATCCAAGATGCCGTAACGGTTTTCATGAAAAATGAAGTGGCCATTCTCAACGGTACTTTTGCCGTTTCCCTTATGGACAAAAGCGCGTACGATGCACAGATTAGGGACATCCTTAAATTGAGCGTCCATAACATCTATCAATCCTCCGAAGTGGTGGAAAAGGAAATTGCCGGGTACACCATCATTTCAGATATTTTGGATGTGTACATCAATGCCTTGGTGCACAAAAGGAACCATACCGCTTCCAATTACCACAATTTGGTCTTGCGCACCTTACCGGAATTTTACCGAAATGCGGAGGTTTCACACTATGAAATTCTATTGAACACCTGTTGCTATGTGGCCAGTCTTTCAGACAGTGCCGCTGTTCATATGCACAACAAGATCAAGGGCAGCCAACTCTAAAAATCGTAGCTTACCCCAATGCCCAATACTTGCTTAAACTGAATTCTGGGGGTTCCCGTTGTGGTCACTACACCGTTGGCGTTTCTTTCCTCACCAAAAAGAATATCATCATCATAGATGATATGGGTGCCCAAGGTGGTGAGGATGTACTTGTTGACCCTGAGCCTTAAATTGAGTTCCCAGTCCACATCCACATTACCAAAACTGTTCAGATAATCCGTATATAGGTTGAGCCTGCTCTTCAGATCTATGTTCTCCGCTATGTGCAGGTCCCAGTTGTGGGTGATGAGAAAACCGAGTTCCAGCAGGTGGTTCTTGCCCGGGGTGAGCACGTTGCCATCACCGTCCAACACGGCTTTATCCACGCCAAAGGCCCCTCTATCCGCAAGATCTTGATCAAGTACAAAGGTTGATTTCTGGGTAATGGGGGAGATGTAAAGGTTGAATTTCTGATCTTTACTGATGTAGGACGTACCCGCACCCATGAACAGATACCCCGGGGCCATGAACCGTGATATGGGAGTACTCCTATCCGGATACTTATATCCGTTGGAAAATTGGGTATTGAAATTGACCTGTACGGAATAGTACCAATTGCTTATGGTATCCCTACGGTAACCCAAGTTGGAGTTGAAACGGATCACATCTTCCGTTTTTCGTATTTTCTGGCCTTCCTGTGCGTTGATGCCGTAACGGAGTTCCAAGTTGTTGTCCCATTTGAAATACCGGAACTTATAGTTTCTGGAAAACCTGAAAAAGCTCAATGCGCTGATGGCATTATCACCACCGGCATTCCAGTTTACAAAGGCCACTTCACTCACATTTAGGCCAAAATTATTTTCCCTGGACCAAAAGGAAGGTACTTTGAACCTGTGGTAGGAATCCTTGAGGGACCGGTGTTTTTTAAAGGAGATCACCGGGTTGGTCAAATTAACCCCCCGGGGTATGTTTTTGATCTTTGTTTGGGTCTTTCGGATGACAATGGTATCAATGACCGTGGTATCCCGCAGAATGGTATCTGTGGGCACGTATCTGGGAATGCTGTCTTGGGCATTGCTCAAATGGAAGCCTATGAATAAAAACATCAAAGGGAGGGCCCTTTTAATTGAAGCGCTCATTTGCATAAAGATCTCTAATATATTTTATTACGGTCTTTTTGTCCATCTGGGCCAAGGCATACAGTTCCTCTTGGGTGCCATGTTCTAAAAAAACATCGGGTACACCAAAGGATTTAACAGGTGTCCGCATCTGTAGGGCATTGACGCCTTCCAGGATGGCGCTGCCAAAACCGCCCATGATGCTGCCGTCCTCCAAGGTAATAATGGCATCATAGTTTAAGCAGATGTCGCGCAAGGCGTCCTGGTCCATGGGTTTTACGAACGGAAAATTGTAATGCCCTATGGCGGTAGGGGCCAATTCCTGGCAGATCTCCTGGGCCATGTTTCCTATGGGGCCATGGGAGAGCAAGACCGCATGCCGGCCTTCCATCAATTTAATGGCCTTGCCCAACCCTATTTTTTCCATGGGGCGTTCCCAATCCAGTAGTGCCCCACGGCCCCTTGGGTACCTTATGGCCAAAGGTTGGCCCAGCCCCATTTGGGCGGTGTACATCATGTTGCGCAGTTGCACCTCATTCATGGGGGAGAACAACATCATATTGGGGATACACCTTAAATAAGCTATGTCATAGGCGCCATGGTGCGTTGCGCCATCTTGGCCCACCAAACCGGCCCTGTCCAGACAGAAAATGACAGGCAGATCTTGTAGGGCCACATCATGGATCACTTGATCATAGGCCCTCTGTAAAAATGTGGAATAGATGTTGCAAAAGGGCACTAGGCCCTCTGCGGCCATCCCGGCCGCCAAGGTAACGGCATGTTGTTCCGCAATGCCCACATCAAAAGCCCGATCTGGTATTTCCTGCATCATGTACTTTAAGGAACTCCCAGTGGGCATGGCAGGGGTAATGCCCACTATACTTTTATTGGCTTTGGCCAATTCCACTAAGGTCTTTCCAAAGACATCCTGAAATTTGGGGGGTTGCGGATCTCCGTTCAACGCATGGAGCTCCCCAGTGGTTTTATTGAACTTGCCGGGGGCATGGTACACGACTTGGTGCTCCTCTGCCTGCTTCAACCCTTTTCCTTTGGTGGTGATGATATGTAGCAATTTGGGTCCGTCCATTTCCTTTAGGCGCCTCAATTCCCGTACCAAAGTAAAAAGATCATGGCCGTCTATGGGGCCGGAGTACTGTAGATTGAGGCATTCAAAGATGTTCTCTTCCTTGGCAGTACCCTTTTTTACATTGGTGAGGTATTTCTTTAGGGCGCCCACACTGGGGTCTATGCCAATGGCATTGTCATTGAGCACAATGAGTACGTTGGTATTGGTGACCCCTAAGTGGTTCAGCCCCTCAAAGGCCATTCCGCTGGCGATAGAGGCATCCCCAATGACGGCAATGTGCTGTCTGTCTTTTTTGCCCTGGATCTTCGCGGCCATGGCCATGCCCAAAATAGCGGATATGCTCGTGGAACTGTGGCCGGTGCCAAAGGCATCATACGGACTTTCACTACGCTTGGGAAAACCGCTAATGCCCTCCAATTGCCTATTGGTATGGAAAACATCCCTTCTACCTGTCAAGATCTTATGGCCGTAGGCTTGGTGGCCCACATCCCAAATGAGCCTATCTTCCGGGGTGTTGAACACATAATGAAGGGCTATAGTGAGTTCAACCACCCCCAAACTGGCCCCTAAATGGCCTTCTTTGGTGGACACGATATCTATAATGAATTCCCTAAGTTCCCGGGCCAATTGCGGTAATTGGTCAAGTGTCCGTTGCTTTAGGTCACTGGGTGTGGCAATATGGTCCAATATATTTTTCAAGGGCGATGATACGACCGCACAAAAATAGTTTTTTTACTACAGATAGCAATTGTTCATAAGCTCTCCAAATGTTAAAGGATCATATTGTATTTTTGGCCCATGGTAAATGTGTTCAATGACACCTATTTTATGAACAAGGCCCTTCAAGAGGCCCAAATGGCCTATGATCAAGGGGAAATACCCGTGGGGGCTGTCATTGTGGTACACGATCGCATAATAGCCCGTGCCCATAACCTAACTGAAAAGCTGCACGATGTCACCGCACATGCGGAAATGCAGGCCATAACGGCCGCAGCTAATTTTTTGGGAGGCAAGTACTTAAGGGAGTGTACCCTTTACGTTACGTTGGAGCCCTGCCAAATGTGCGCCGGGGCCTTGTATTGGAGCCAGATTTCAAAGATGGTGTTTGGGGCTTTTGATCCCCGCCGGGGTTTTGGTGCCATGGGCACCCAACTGCACCCAAGAACAACGGTGGTGGGGGGTGTATTGGAAGAGGAGTCCAGTGCGCTGTTGCATTCGTTCTTTGAAAGGATGCGCAAACAATGAGCATAAAAAAACCGCGCCTTGCGCGGTTTTACAAGTGTCAATAGGTAATACGTATCGTTACAGCACCGTCACCTTACCGGCAACAATACCCTTTCTGCCTTCTTCTTCAATGTATTCCACTTTGTCTCCCTCCCTAAGTTCGGTTCCGTTCAGGGCCGTAGCATGGACAAAAATATCCTTGCCGGTTTCATCGTTGGTAATGAACCCATATCCTTTGGTTCCATTAAAAAATTTAACTGTACCGTTCATTGCAATGTAAATTTGAAAATTATCCATTCTAAGGTACTAAAAAAAGCAAATCATTTGAAGACCAAGGGTTTAATTCTTTTTTTTGATTTTAGTGCTTTGGGTATCCCTCCCTCTATTCTGCATTTTTTTGATATTTTCTTCCGTGAGCATGTAATTTTTCATGTTCTTGCCTTTGCTCTCCTTGATCAGGAAAAGGGGCATGGCCACAAGAAATAGTCCTACCGTTCCGCCACCAATATATTGGTGCGCCTTGTCTTCTTGCTGTTCTTCAAGCGAAAACCCATAGACGATGCTGGCAAAGGAAGCTAGGACAATCCCCGTAATTATGTATTTCATCATGGTAAAGTAATCTTCCAAAGCCCTAAAAATAGGAGGAACGGTTGTTAAACTGTGTTATTTATTTTGTAAAATTAATGAGTTCCCGGCGGTAAGCGGTAAGCAACTTGGATTTAGAGACAAAACCCATGTATTTGCCATTTTTTATGACCGGAAGGTTCCAGGCCCCACTGTCCTGAAATTTTTGCATTACTTTTTTCATACCGTCCTCACCGTGGAAGATGTGTTCAGGGGCATTGTGCATAAAGGCGGCAACAAGGGTGGTGTCATAGCGGGTGGTATCGAACATGATTTCACGGATATCGTCCAAAAGAATGATGCCCACCAGCCCGCCTTTATCGTCCACTACGGGAAAGATATTGCGGGTGGACCGTGAGACCGCGGTGTGCACCATATCCCCTAAGGTCATTTGCGGGTGCACGGGCTTAAAATTGGTTTCAATGATGTCGTCCAAATCCATTAGGGTCAATACGGCTTGGTCCTTGTCATGGGTCAGTAAATCGCCCCGTTCAGATAATTCGCGGGTATAAATGGTATAGTCCAAGGTGTTTTTTGTAATCAGGTAGGAAATGGAAGCGGTGATCATCAAGGGTACAAATAGCTCATACCCCCCGGTGATTTCAGCAATGAGGAAAATAGCGGTGAGCGGCGCATGCAGCACTCCGGAAATTAGGCCCGCCATACCTATCAGGGTAAAATTACTTTCAGAAACGGAAAAACCTAGGCCAGAATGGTTAATGACCTTGGCCACCACATTGCCCAAGGCGCTTCCCATGACCATGGTGGGAATGAAGATACCACCGGCCCCACCGGCCGCGAAGGTGGTGGTCATGGCCACGGCCTTAAAAATGGTAATGCCGAACAAGAGCGCAATAACCACCCATATGTTGTGGGTGTATGCATCAAATGGTGTGGCACCAAGGGCTTTGAGATGATTACCGGCCAAGAGGTCGTTGATGAAACCAAAGCCTTCACCATACAGTGGGGGAATGAAGTAGAGCATGCCGCCAATGGCAAGGCCACCTACCAGTAACCTGTATTTGGGACTTTTCAACGGTTTAAAGAGGGTCATAATGCGGAAATACATCTTGGTGAAATAGATGGAGGCCACGGCCGTGCCCACACCCAAGAAAAGATAGAACAGGGTGTCATACACCGTAAACCTATCGGTAATGGTGAAACTGAACAATACTTCATTCCCCAAAAAGAAATAGGAAGTAAGGACCCCGGAGATCGAGGCGAGCAAGAGCGGGAGCATGGAGATCATGGTCAGGTCCAGGCTAAAGACCTCCACGGCAAAAATGATGGCCGCAATGGGCGATTGAAAGATAGAGGCGATGGCCCCTGCGGAGGCACATGCAATGAGCAAGGAGCGTGTCTTGGCATTGATGTGGAACAACCGCCCAAGGTTGGAACTTATGGCCGCCCCAGAGGCCACGGCAGGGCCCAACAGCCCCACAGAGCCACCAAACCCCACGGTAAGGGGTGCCGCGATCAGTTGGGTAAGGATCTGTTTCCGTGCAATGATACCCTTGTTTTTGGAGAGGGAAAATAAAATGGAGGATACGGCATGGCTCAACTTTTCCTTATGCACATACTTTACATACAGATAAACCAAGGTAAGGCCAATAATGGGCAGAATAAAGTACAATTGGTTGCTGGAGATGATGATACCGTCCTCAAGGATGGATTCAATGAAATAGGTGATGTTCTTTAGGAAAACGGCGGCCAACCCGGCCAAAAGGCCCACCATGACGCTCAAAATATAGATAAAGGTCTTATTGGAGATATTCTTGTACCGCCAAATGAGCATTCTTTTGAACAAGGTGTTGTTTGGGTTGGGCATGATCAGGTTCCTTGAACTAAATGTATTAAAAAATCCCGCTACTGGGCGGGATTTTCAATTATTCGGTGCTGCGGTCCCATTTTAAGTGCAGTTCCTTCAACTGTTCGTCATCAATTGGGGCTGGGGCGTCGATCATGACATCCCTGCCACTGTTGTTCTTCGGGAAGGCGATAAAGTCCCTTATGGTTTCTTGGCCGCCCAAAATGGCCACCAAGCGGTCAAGGCCAAATGCGATGCCACCATGGGGCGGTGCACCATATTGAAAGGCCTCCATCAAAAAGCCAAACTGGGCCTTCGCTTCTTCAGGCGTAAAGCCCAAGTGCTTGAACATGACGGACTGTGTCTGCTTGTCATGGATACGGATAGAGCCCCCACCGATCTCATTGCCGTTGAGCACAAGATCATAGGCATTGGCCCTTACCGCGCCCGGATCGGTATCCAATAAGGCCAGCTGGCCCGGTTTTGGGGAAGTAAAAGGATGGTGCATGGCATGGTAATGACCCGTTTCCTCATCCAGTTCCAATAGAGGGAAATCCACTACCCACAGAGGTGCAAAGACCTTAGGGTCCCTGAGGCCCAACTGCTGTGCCATTTCCATACGCAAAGCACTTAACTGGGTTCTGGTTTTATGTGTTTCCCCGGCCAATATGAGCATTAAATCCCCAGGGTTGGCCTCCATCTGCTTAGCAATGGCCTTCAAACCGGCCTCATCAAAAAATTTGTTCACAGAGGAGCTAAGACTGCCGTCCTCATTATACTTCACCCAGACCATGCCCTTGGCCCCGATCTGTGGACGTCTTACCCAGTCTATCAAGGCATCGATTTTTTTTCGGGTATAATGGGCACAACCGGGCACGGAAATTCCCACAACCAATTCGGCACTGTCAAAAATGTTGAAACCAAAGGTTCCGCCCGTGGGGGTCAAGGGGCAAAATTCCATCCCAAACCGAATATCCGGTTTGTCATTGCCATAGCGCTGCATGGCCTCGTCATAGGTCATCCTTGGAAAATCACCAATGGAGATGCCCTTGATCTCTTGAAGAAGATGCTTGGTAAGGCCTTCAAACACGTTCAATATGTCCTCTTGTTCCACAAAGGCCATCTCACAGTCTATTTGTGTAAATTCTGGCTGGCGGTCTGCACGGAGGTCCTCGTCCCTAAAACATTTTACAATTTGAAAATATTTGTCCAGGCCACCCACCATTAAAAGTTGCTTAAAGGTCTGTGGGGATTGTGGCAAAGCGTAGAACTGGCCCTTGTTCATGCGGCTGGGCACTACAAAGTCCCTGGCACCTTCTGGGGTGGATTTGATGAGATAAGGCGTTTCCACCTCAATGAAGCCCGCTGCGGAAAGGTACGTGCGCACCGCCATGGCCACTTTGCTCCTAAAAATAAGGTTTTCCTTAACGGGGTTACGGCGTATATCCAAGTAACGGAACTTCATACGAAGGTCCTCGCCACCATCCGTGTCATTTTCAATGGTAAAAGGAGGTGTTAGGGATGGGTTGAGCAGCTGTATGCTTTCCACCAGTACCTCAATGTTCCCGGTAGGGATGTTTGGATTCTTTGAGGCCCTTTCAATCACTTGGCCCTTAACCTGTATTACAAATTCCCTTCCCAGATTTCTGGCTTTTTCCAAAAGTTCCGGAGCCGTCCGCTCAGCATCGAATACGAGTTGTGTAATTCCGTAGCGGTCACGTAGGTCTATCCAGACCACAAAACCCTTGTCCCTGCTCTTTTGTACCCAACCGGCCAAGGTCACGGCCTTACCCACATGCTCTTCCCTTAATTCCCCACAAGAATGGCTCCTATACATAGTCTGCTGTTTTCATCCGGCAAATTTAAGAAGAGTTCGCCATTAATGGCCAAAAAACCCACGAGGCTTTTAGTCCCCATTTGAGCGCAATCATATTCATACAAAGCATTTAAAATCAGATAGATAAATCTTTAATGTTAACTTAATGTAAATTAAAAGTTGCTTAAAAGTAAAATAAAATGTAGTTTTGTAACGTTAATGTAAAGTAAAGGGGTCTCGGACAAGACGGGACAAGGACGAACGTAGCCATTGGAAGAAGGCCCCCGAAAGCATATTTCACCGGCTTCAACCCGGTTTAAAAATCAAAAAAAATAGACAAATGAAACGAATTACTATCATAGCATTACTATTGCTCTCCGGGGTGGCAATGGCCCAAGAAAAACCACCTGTTTTTGAAAATGTAGGCGATAAGGTCTTGGCCACATACTATCATGCCAATGGGGAGGTGGCCCAACAAGGTTTTTTTGTGGATAAGAAATTACAGGGCGAGTGGACCATGTTCAATGCCGAGGGCGAAAGAATCGCCATAGGAAATTATGACAAAGGGGTCAGAACCGGAACGTGGTTGTTTTGGGATGGGGAAGTGGTCAAGGAGGTTGATTTCCAAGCCAACAAAATCGCTGCCATTGCCGAGGAAAAATCCAATACTGGTCTTGTGAAAAATTAAAATGTTTCCAACAGGCACCTAAAAGGCCCGCTGAAAAGCGGGCCTTTTTACGTTTCTTCCCTTATTTAAGCTGCGTTTTCCAGTGCTTTTTCCTTAGTTTCCGATGAATTTGTCCAACTCCTTATTTTGATCTTCATTCGGTAAACGATATTGAAGAGCACGGGTACAATGACCAAAGTAAGAAAGGTAGCTACGATCAATCCAAAAATGACCGTCCAGGCCAAGGGCCCCCAAAAGACCACATTGTCCCCACCAATGTACACATTGGGGTCAAATTCAGAAAAGAGCGTAAAGAAATCTATGTTAAGACCTATGGCCAAGGGGATGAGGCCCAAAACCGTGGTTATGGCCGTTAATAAGACGGGGCGTAATCTGGCCTTGCCCCCTTTGATCATGGCAGCGGTGGCCTCTTCCATGTTCAGGAGGTCGTTGTCTTCCATGTCCAATTGTACTTTTTTACGATCAATTAGGATTTGTGTATAATCCAACAAGACCACACCATTGTTCACCACGATGCCGGCCAATGAGATAATGCCCATCATGGTCATCATGATGACAAAGGACCAGCCGGTGATCATGAGACCGCCGAATACCCCAATGAAACTAAGAAAGATGGCGATCATGATGATCAGGGGTTTGGAAATGCCCCCAAACTGAAATATCAAAATCAATAAAATAAGCCCCAGTCCTGAGAAAAAAGCCCCTATAAGGAACATTTGTTGTTTGTTCTGTTCCTCTATTTCGCCGGTATAATCTATTTTAATACTGTTGGGCAGCCCCTCAAACTGCTTCATTTCCTCTTTGATCTGGTCTACTATGGCGGCCGCGTTGCCGCCGGCCTTTAAACCGGAGTAAACGGTGACCACACGTTTTCCATCCCTGTGCTTTATGGCGCTGTAACCAGAGGTGTTGGTCTGCTCGGCCACCGCTGCTATGGGAATTTCCTTCACTTGCCCGGTAGCTTGGTCCCTAAAGATGATGTTTTGGTTGAATAGGGCGCTCTTGTTGTAGCGCAAGTCCTCATTAAAGCGGATGTTGATGTCATAATCCTCTCCGTCCTCTTTGTACACCCCTGCTTTTTCACCAAAGAGCGATCGTCTCAGCTGTTGGCCCACTTGGCCCACGGAAACTCCTAGCTCTCCGGCCTTTTCACGATCTACCATGACCCGCATGGCAGGTTTGCTCTTGTTCACATCTATTTTGAGCTCTTCAATACCTTCAATATTTTTGGAATTGATGAAATTGCGAATGTCCTCTGCTGTTGTGATCAACAGTTCATAATCCCTGCCCTCCAGTTCAATATTGATGGGCGGGCCGGTGGGCGGGCCGTTCATTTCCTTTTCCACGGAGATGGTGACCCCGGGGTATATTCCGCTAACGGCTTCCTGCACTTTGGCCCGTATGTTCTCTGTATTGATACCATCCCGGTACTTGAATTCACTGAAATTGACGGTCACTTTCCCTTTGTGGGGCATTTCTGCGGTAGAGCCGCCATCGGTGAGTGGATTGCCGGCTCCTTCCCCTACCACGGAAACGGCCGATGTTACGATAAAGTTTTCCCCGTTCTTCTTGTATTTGGGGTCATCTAGCAGCCCATAGACCTGTTGTTCCACATCTTTGGTGATCTCATTCGTCTTTTCTATGGCAGTGCCTTCTGGGTATTCCACATAGACATAGATCTCATTGGGAATGTTGTCCGGGAAAAATTCAATTTTGGTACGGCCACTTTCAATGGACATCCCAAAAAGGAGGAACGTACCGATCAATAAAAGAAAGGTAATGCCAAAGTACCAATACACATTTCCTCCCCTAAGGGCATGTTTTAAGCGGGTCTCATACCAATTCTCAAAACTGGCCATGGCATTTTTTTGAAAGCGTAGCGCCGCTCCCTTGATCACATACTTGTACACCCAGAACATGATACCGGTAAGGATCATTACCGTTCCCAGTCCGCGCATGGCACCACCAAAAATGAGGATAAGCAGTCCAAGCCCCCCCAAAATGCCGCTCATACGAATCAATTGTTTTAAGGACAGTTCTTTTTCTTCCGTGCTCATGAACCGGGAAACCAACATGGAATTCATGAAGATCGCCACGAACAGGGAGGAGCCCAACACCACGGAAAGGGTAATGGGAAAATAGATCATGAACTGGCCAAAAATGCCTGGCCATAGACCCAAGGGGACAAAAGCCGCCACCGTTGTGGCAGTTGATATGATGATGGGGAAGGCAATTTCCCCAATTCCCTTTTTGGCTGCCTCAATGCGGGGCATGCCCTCATCCATGAGCCGGTATACGTTCTCCACCACCACAATACCATTGTCCACCAACATGCCCAGACCCATGATCATACCAAAGAGGATCATGGTATTTAGGGTGTAGCCCAACCACGAGAGGATGACAAAAGACATGAACATGGACATGGGAATGGCAAATCCTACGAAAAGGGCATTTCTAAAGCCCAGAAAGAACATGAGTACGGTGACGACCAAAATGATGCCAAAGATGATGTTGTTCACAAGATCATCCACTTGGTTCAAGGTCTTGGAAGATGAGTCGTTGGCTATGGAGATGTTGAGATTGGGCGGAAAATAGGTCTCCTTTTCCTTTTTTACGAGCTCCTTGATCTTGTCTGCGGCAGAGACGGCGTTTTGGCCGGCCCTCTTCTTTACATCCAACATCACCACATTGTCTCCGAACTCACGGGCAAAGGTGGTCTTATCCTGTTCCTCAAAGGATACGGTGGCAATGTCCTTGAGGTAAACCGCACCGTTCTCGGCCTTTACCACAAAATTGTTCAATTGCGCGGGGTCTTCAATTTCCCCTAGGATGCGTATGGTTCTGCGTTGCCCGTTATTTTTTAAATTGCCCGCGGACATGGTCATATTGCCATTGGAAATGGCGCCAAGCACATCTTGAAAACTTACCTTGGCCGCCATCATCTTATAAATGTCAACGGCCACCTCCACTTCTTTTTCCTGTGCCCCGCGTATATCGGCCTTTTTAATTTCCGGCAGGTCCTCGATCTCATCTTGCAGGTATTCGGCAAATTCCTTGAGTCGCTCTACGGGGTAATCCCCCGTGAAATTAATGTTCATAATGGGCACTTCTTCGGAGATATTAAGGTCAAAAACGTTCGGTTCCACTTTTGCCCCGTTAAAGGTGGGCCAATCCTCACTGGCCTTTTCACTATCTACCTCGTCCTTTACCTTTTGCTTGGCCTGTTCTACGGTGATCTCCTCATCAAACTCCACCGTAATGATGGCATAATCCTCTTGGGAAGTGCTTACGATCTCCACTACATTGCTCACATCTTGGAGGCGATCCTCCAAGGGATCGGTGATCAGCCGTTCAATATCCTCTGCCGTGTTTCCTGGATAAGGGGTACTGATGTAGATCTTAGTCTCCACAATTTCCGGGAAGTCCTCTCTTGGCATGGCCATATAGGCCGAGAAGCCCAGCCAGAGAAATATGGCGATCATGACATAAATCACCGAAGGGTTGTCTATGGCCCATGACGACAGTTTAAACTCCTTATCGGCGTTCTTTTTTACTTTGCTCATTTTTCCCTAGCTTTTTATTTTGACCGTTTGGCCGTCCTTTACACTGCGTGCACCTTCTTTTACGACCGCTTGCCCTTCTTCAATACCAGAGAGTACTTCAACGAAACCTCCTTGGATCTTACCTGTTTCTATGATGGTCCTTTGGGCCACCGCCTCATTGTCACCATTGGCACCGTTGGCAATGTACACGTATTGTTCCCCTTCCGCATTTTCTGAAATGATGTTCGTGGGGATGAGAATGGCCTCCTTGTTCGTATAGTCGTTTAGGCTTACCTTGGCGGTGAGGTTGGGCTTTATCCTGTCCTCTTTATTGGGCACTGGAATCTCAGCGCTGAATGATCGGTTGGCGGGATTTATGAAATTGCCCGTTTCCCTAACGGTGGTCTGTACACTATCCCCAAGCACCGGAAAATAGACCAGGGCATCCTTTCCCTTGGTAATGCTGCCAATATAATTTTCGGGAACGTCCACCTCAATGTACATATCGGATAAATTGACGATCCTGAAGATTTCCGCGCCCGGACCTGGGGCCACCACGGTACCCTGGTCTTTGATCACATTATCTATAATGCCCGCAAAAGGCGCCCTTATGTTGGACTTGGCCAACTGGCTCTGTGTTTGCTCCACGGCGCTCTGGGTGGCCTCATAGTTGGTCTTGGCCTGCAAAAATTGGATTTCGGAGCCTATTTTTTGATCCCACAGTCTCTTTTGGCGCTCAAAAGTGGTCTTGGCCAGAGCGGCCTGGGTCTTTAATTGGGCCAATTGGCTTCCCATACCGCCATCATCTATGGTGGCCAACAACTGTCCTTTGGCCACGCGGTCCCCCTCCTTGACCAGAACGCGTTGCAAGGTACCCGCCATCTCTGGGTAGATCAGCACATTCTGTTTGGTGCTCACGCTTCCCTGCAGCTCTAAATAATGTCTAAACTCCTCTCTTTGAGCCGTAAGCGTGTTCACCAAGGGTAGGTTTTTAACGCCCGCCCTTTCCTGTATTACGGAATCCAATAGGCGTATTTCACTTGCCGTTGCCTTTTGTAGCGCGGCAAGTTCGTTCTTTTTTTCCTTGATGCGTTCCAGGTTGCCCTCGGCAACGAGGTCGTCCACGGAGGTATTGGAATTTTGGCCGCAAGAGAGCAACATTACGGCGATCATGGTGGTATAAAGTGAATGTTTCATCTGTTTTGTCTGTAGTTTTTGATTGCTGTCTATAGGGAGTTGTCGTTTAGAATAATTTCCAAGGCCGTTTTTTTGTTGATGACCTCTATCATGGACTGTAGGTATTCTTGCTGGGCATTGTACAATTGCGTCTGGGCCTGTCTTAGTTCAAAACTACTGGCAATGCCTTCTTCATATTTCACCTGGTTTTTTCGTTCAATGCGTTCGGCAAGGCCCAAATTGCTCTTGGAAGTGGCATACTGTTCAATGGCCAAGGTGTAATTGCTACGGGCATTTTCCAACTGAAGGCGGATTTGTGCTTCGGCCTCCGTAAGCTGGGTCTTTGCCTTTTCCAACGCGATCTTGGCCCGCTGGGTAGAGGCACTGCGCCCCAAGGAACTGAAGATGGGAATGTTCAGGTCCAGGCCAAAGGTGGAGAATTCAAAATAGGGCTGTCCGCTGTCCAAAAACGTGAATTGGTCGGCAAAGGAGAGCGCACCATAGGAGAAAAAGCCGTTCAAGGTGGGCAGTGCCCGGCTCCGGGCCAGTTTCCATTCGTAATACCGCTGCTCATTGAGATTCATGGCCAATTTGTAATCCACATTATCTTCAAGAACCAGAGCATCATCCATGAGGGAAAAATCTATCTGCTGCTGAGTGAGATCGTCCAAATCTTGGGTGAGTTGCGTGGGGGCTTCCAGGGCAAGACCCATTACCAGATTCAGCATTTGTAGCGTAATATCGCGCAGGCGGATGGCATTTTTCAGTTGGTTTTCAACTGAGGCCAGGGTAATCTGCAGTTGTTCCACACTTTCCTCGTCGCCAAGGCCGTTTTCAAAAAGTTTTTGGGTCTCAAACAGATTTTTATCCAATGTGGCCTTGTTCTTCTCAAAAATGGAGACACTCTCCCGGGCTAAAAGGACATTTCCATAAGCTTCCACTACGGCCTTACGAACTTCTTGTTCGGTCTTTTCCTTGTTATTGGCACTATAGCTCAAAAACGCCTTGGTGGCCTGTACCCCTACAATATAGGAGCCATCAAAAATCTGTTGCCGCAACGTGGCCGAAGCGTTTATTTGTTGGGGCTGGCCAAAGACCACTTCCACAAAGGTGCCGGGATCGCCCCCTGCAATGGGCCCAGGAAGCTGTACCACTTGTTGGATCAACTGGTTTTGGTAATTGATGGCCCCGCTGATCTGGGGAAGACCAGAGGCAATGGTCTCCCATTTCTGCTTTTGCGCATCCAGAATATCACGGTCGGCATTGATGGCGGAATAGTTGTGCTCCAAGGCATAGGTGACCGCCTCCTGCAGGCTAAACTTCAAGGGGGCATCTTCTTGGGCACTGAGCCCTGCCATGGTACAAATGGCCAATAAAGTGAAGAGGGTATGTTTCATTAAATGTCTATTCTTGATTTGAATTGATGAGGTTGTTCAATATTTTTCTTCCTTTTGGGGTAATGATGCCCCGTAAGTGGTATTCCAAGTAATCGTCCATTAAGCCATGGGATGGAAAATGGGTCAGGGGAAATAGTTTTTGGTCCTTGATGCTGTTCACTCCCGCAAAATAGATCCGGGAAATAAAGGGCACATTCAGATTTTCACGGTAAATACCTTGGGCCATGCCCCGTTTTACATTGTCCACCACGCAATCCTGCATCATTTTGAATTGTTTTTTTCGTATGTCCTCATGTATTTTAGGGTAGTATTTCTGCAATTGGTATTGGGGCGATGATTTTTCGCCTTTTAGGTGTTCCATGGCAAACCTTTTTATCTCATACAGCTCCTCAATGGGGTTTTTGGATAGGGAACAAATGTGGTCAATGCCTTGGGCGATCTCGTGGAAGATATTTTGGGTACATTCAGCAACCAAAGAGGTCTTGTTGTTGAAATGGCTGTATATGGTCTTTTTTGAAATGGCCATATCATGGGCAATATCATCCATGGTCACACTTTTGAACCCCAGGGTCAGAAACATATCCGAGGCCTTTTCCAGAATTTTCTCTTTCATGATCGCAAAGGTACTTCGGAAACTTTGAAAACCTAAAAAGTTTCCATAGTTTTACAGTTTTTTAACATTCCGGTGTTCTGAAACGCTATCTTCAAAAAATGAAGCACCTTCTTTTTTGTTTTGGATCTTCATTTGATCAACAGGAGGTAATGATCCTAAGAAAAGTTGTTGGGAAACGATCTATATTAAGTGGATAGGCTTTTGGCGGCATATCCATACAGTGTTTCGGGGACAATTGTATTGGCCCTAAAGGCAGGTTCCCTCTCCTCGTTCCAAAATGGTTCCATTGTTTCTTTTTTGCATTTCACTTCCCTTTAGCATGGGGTATATTTCGCCATGAAAGAACAGGTTAGGTGGTTTTGATGTTTTTTCAAAATGGGTCTTGGGCGTTAGGGGTCTTCCTGGATAAACAGGAAAGCATGCCCCATGGCGTACTTTTTTTTGGGTTTTAGCCCATATCGTATAATGCTTTCTGTTCATAATTGTAACAATGCACGTATTTTTGAAAAAAAAGTTGGGCTATGCATTCCATTGAATTTTATAGAAACGCCTTTTTGGAGTACCTCTCCGGGAAAATGGCACCAAAAGAACCCAAGAACCTGTATGCACCGGTAAGCTACATCATGGGCCTTGGGGGTAAACGGTTACGGCCGGTACTCACCTTACTGTCCACAGAGGTTTTTGGCGCTTCTTATAAACAGGCTTTGGATGCGGCCCTCTCTGTAGAAGTCTTCCATAATTTTTCTTTGGTGCATGATGATATTATGGACGGTGCTCCCTTGAGACGCGGTAAAGAGACGGTTCATAAAAAATGGGATGTGAACACCGGTATCCTTTCCGGAGACGTTATGTTGATCCAAGCCTACCAGTTGTTTGAGAACTACGAAGCGGAAACCTTCAGGGCCCTGGCGGAACTTTTCAGTACCACGGCCATAAAGGTCTGTGAAGGCCAGCAGTATGATGTTGATTTTGAAACGCGCGATGACGTCACCATCCCAGAATATCTCAAAATGATCGAGTACAAGACCGCAGTTCTGGTGGCCGCGGCCCTACAAATGGGGGGTATTGTGGCCAAAGCCCCACGAAAGGCACAAGAGCGCATTTTTGAATTTGGCCTTCATCTTGGTCTGGCCTTTCAAATACAGGATGACTATCTAGATGCTTTTGGTGACCCTTTGACCTTTGGAAAACAGGTGGGGGGAGACATCATTGAAAACAAAAAGACCTATCTGTACCTTACGGCCATGGAACAGGGCACTGAGGAACAAAAAAAGACACTGGCCCACCTCTTTTCCATACAACCAGCGGATGCTACGGAAAAAATAAATGGGGTAAAGGACGTCTTTTTGGAGACCGGGGCTGCGAAAGAAACACAAAACGCCATAGCCGAGCATACCCAAAAGGCTTTTAATGTGTTGGCCAAGCTTCAACTGCCGCCTGAAAAACATGCCATTTTACAAGGTTTCGGAGAACAGCTGATGAGGCGCCAAGCCTAGAACAATCTTTTTATCAAGGCCTTTGTGAAGGGCGCTTTGGGACTGGCCATAATGGTGCCCAAGTCTTCCCAAATAGTGGTCTGTTCGTCTAAAAATTTGAAGATCTGGTGCGGGGTCCTGCTCTGGAACAGACTTTCAAAGACCACGTGGCCATTGGCATTATCTTGGTGAAGTACATCTAAAAAGAGTAGGTCATAGTACCAAAATTTGTTCTTGAAATTAAGCTTGTCCAAAGGCTGCCCGCTTTTTATGTGCGCCACAAGTTGGGGTATTTTTCGGGCTGTACTCATAAAGGTGTACCCCGTACTTGGTTTTGCCCACCCACCTGCGGTGCCTATGTGGCGTATGTTGGGGGTCTGGTGTTCCTTAAAGTCATAACAGGTCATGGGGATGCTGCCTTGTTCCGTTTCCCTGAGCGTGAAATGTGAGGCCTTTAAATGACCATACACATAGTCTTTGATAGCGGTTTCATAAGCTTCCTTGGGCAAAAGCTCTTCAGAGAACAGGGTGTATTCCACCAGAGCTTCCGTGGGGGAGGTGGGCAGTACGTACATAAAGCGGGTATGGCCGTCCTGGGGAACGGAAAAATCCATATAAGTGGCCGTGTCCGCATTAAAGACGGGGTTCTCCGTGGTTATGAACCACCCCAAAAAATGCTGTTGTAGGACGGGGAATTTACGTTGGTGGCGTACCATGCCATAATCAAAGAGACTGCTGAAGGCCTGTTTGGCGTAATACGAGGTCTTCACTCCCGCAATGGCTACCTGCTCCCCTTCATCCGTAAGCGTACGGACTTCGTCCTGTATAAAGGCAATATGGTCGGAAGCGGCCACTTTGGCCATTAAGGCACGGTAAAAATCAATGCCCCGGACCATCTTGTAGGCATATGGGGCAATGGGGTACCGGTTTGAGAAGTTCTGCCCGGCAAAATGAATGTGGTCCCATTTTTTGGACACCAGTTTGTCAAAGGCGCCGGCGCCCTTTTCCCAATAGCACCAAGTACGGTCATTGGTCATTTTTTCATCCCTGTCCAACAATAGGATGCTGGCATTTTTGAAAAAAGGATCGTTGATCATGGCATCGGCCAACATAAGGCCCGCGGCACCCGCTCCCACAATGGCATAATCATATGTTTTATTGATGTTCTTGGTTTTTTGCATGCTCGCTTTACCGTTTCCATCAAAAGTAAGGATTTTGCCGCGGTGCCCGCCATTTAATTTATCCGATAGCGCATTCCAAAAAAAGCACGTATGCCTTGGTTGGGCCCGTAAACGTAAGAGGGGTCAAATGTTAGGCCAAAAGGGTTGTTCGCCGTAGGTACGGCATTGCCGCTGGCATCAAAGACCACATCGTTGTCAAACGGGTCATTTGCCCTGGCTATGATAAAAGGATTGTTCCTGTTGGGCGTCCAATCCAGCAGATTCTTTACGCCCCCATACAGTTCAATTTGGTCAAAACCCTTGTAGGTGAACTGGATATTTTGAATGCTCCATACCGGGGAGAAGGGAGTCCTTGGGTCATTGTCCCCCAGAACGGGAAGGCGCATGGGGCCATACAGATTTCCCGTATAATCAACGGTCAATTGTAGTGTATTGAACGTATAGCCCAAGGCCCATGTACCGGTGTAGCTTTCCGTAAGGATCTGCCGTTGGGTGATTCCATTCTCTGTCTGGGACACATCTTGGAAGGTGGCGCCCATTAGTATTTTCAACCCGGATGGAAAGGCCACATCCAGGTTGGCGCTGAGGCCCATGGATACCGATCGGCCGTCTAGGTTGTCATAGATGATCTGGTTGGGATCGGTGTCGTAATCGGGCAAGATGGCATTGGTGAAATGGGTATAAAAGACAGAAGCGTCCACGCTGGCATAGGTACCGTTGTCCGCATAGATTTTTTTCAGGTAGTTGAGGTTCAGATTATAGGAGCGTTCTGGATCTAGGGCTTCGGCAATGACCACTTCGCGTGCCCCAGTGAGGGCGGCATGGTCTTCCGTAAAGAGGTTCACCACCCTAAAACCAGTGCCCGCATTGAACCTTAGAATGTCATTCTCCGTGGGTTTGAACCGGTAGGCCAAGCGGGGCGTGACTATGGCGCCGTGCCTAGGATCCTGGTCATAGCGCAGGCCCATTAGGGCAGAATGTTTCTTTGCCAAGGTGATCTCATCCTGTATAAAAAGCCCAGGGATCATGACTTCATCGGCCAGAAAAGTGGCCGGGGTATTGTCATCATAATAGTTGTACCGCAGCGCAGTACCGACCAAAAGGTCATGTCTCCCCACTTTTTTGTCCCAAGTAAGTTGCCCAAAGCCTATGCGCTGGTCCGCCAAGTAGGGCACATTGCCATAGACCGAGTTTTGTTGGTGGTCATTATAGGAGAAGGTAAGCATCAGCTTCTCCGTAGTGGGCAGTTGGTACTTGCCTAGGATTTCCCATCTAGAGGTATAGATACTCTCGCCGTAGATCTCATCCCCACCACGAAATTCGGGGGTCCATTGTAGCTCCCCGCCCCAGCGGTCCTCATAGAAATAACGGCCCGCCAATGAAAAGATCCGGTTTTCAGCCCTTTTAAAGTTCCACTTTTGAAAAATGGAAATACGGTCCTGTAACGTAAGGTCCGTGAAATTATCCCCATTATTATCGATCACTTCCTCAAAATTAAAGTAATTGACCCCCAACAGGAGGTCAGTTTTTTTTCCGACGGACAGCTTGGCGCCGAGGTCCAAATTGTACTCCCCCCAACCTGTTCCAAAGGCATCTACGGTCATGGTGGGCGCCTCTATGGCATTTTTGGTGATGATGTTGATCAGCCCCCCAACGGCCTCACTGCCATAAAGACTGGAGGCCGGTCCTTTTACGATCTCTATCTGTTCAATGAGCGCGTTGGGAATGCCAAAGAGCCCATACACGGTGCCCAAGCCGCTCACAATGGGCATGCCATCTATCAAGACCAAGGTATAGGGCCCCTCCAAACCGTTTATGTGAATGTCTCCCGTGTTGCAAACATTGCAATTGATCTGGGGCCGCACCCCGTTGACGTTCTGCAGGGCCTCGAAAATATTGGCGGTGGGGTTTTTTTTGAGGAAGGTGGGGCTGTATACCTCAACGGGCACGGGACTGTCAGACCTGCGAACCGCCTTTAGGGTACCGGTGACCACCGTTTCCTCCAATTGCTCTTGTGACGGTTGTAGGACAACGTCCAAAAGAACGTTTTCCCCCTTGCCCAAGGCCACCTTCTCTTGGTGCACTTGAAACCCCAAGACCTGAACCGTTAGGGTATACGTGCCCGCAGATAGGTTTTGCAGCTCAAAGGCCCCCTGTTCATTGGTTGCCGTGCCCGTGGAGCTCCCCTTTAGGTATACGTTGGCATAGGTAATGGGCCCGGAACCATCCGTGACCGTTCCGGTTATGGAACCCGTTTGGGCCATTATGGGCAGGGTTTGTACTAGGGCAAAGCATAAAAGGGACCATTGCAACAAACGCATCACTTTATTTTTTGTGAATTCAAAAATTAAATTTAGACAAAACTAAAAATATGTTTTTACAAATAAAAATTATTAATGTATTTTTGAGTGCACAAAAGACAAAATGACCCTATCAGAAGAGGATTATATCAAGGCCATCTACCACTTGGGCAAGGGTGAGAACCGCATGGTCTCCACCAATGCCCTGTCTGAGTCCATGGAGACCAAACCGTCTTCCGTAACGGATATGGTGCGGAAACTTTCAGAAAAAGGGGTGGCCCATTATAAGAAGTACAAGGGGGTCTGCCTAACGGAAAACGGTCAGAAAATAGCCTTGGCCTTGATTAGGAAACACCGTCTTTGGGAAGTCTTTTTGGTGGACTCCCTCAATTTTTCCTGGGATGAGGTCCATGAAGTCGCAGAACAGTTGGAGCACATAAAGAGTGAAAAATTGATAGATGAACTGGACAAGCTTTTGGGCTATCCACAGGTAGATCCCCATGGAGATCCCATTCCGTCTAAAAAAGGGGAGTTCAAGAAAGCCATTAAGAAATTATTGAATGAGGTACCTGTGGGCTCCCGTGGTATTTGCGTTGGGGTAAAGGACTCCTCCGGGCCCTTCCTCAAATTTTTGGATAAGAACAAAATCGCTTTGGGAGACGCCATTACCGTACTGGATAAGGAAGAGTTTGATGGGTCTTTGCACATAAAGATAAAAGATAGAAAAATGCAGATATCCGATCAGATCGCCACCAACCTTTATTTAAAGATAACTGAATAGCCATGCAGCACATCATTGATTATTTTGAGGCCATCAACCCTATTTTGGCCGCCTTTTATGCCACCCTCTTTACTTGGGGGCTCACCGCGGCCGGTGCCGCCTTGGTGTTTTTGTTCAAAAATCCCAGTAGGGCGCTCATGGATGGCATGTTGGGCTTTACCGGTGGGGTCATGGTGGCCGCCAGTTTTTGGAGTTTGTTGGCACCCGGAATAGAAATGAGTCCGGGAGAGGGCTTTGTAAAGGTCATCCCAGCCGCCGTGGGCTTTCTTTTGGGTGCTGTTTTTCTATTTGGTCTGGACAAGGTCTTGCCCCACCTGCACATTAATTTTAAGGAGAGCGAGGCAGAGGGTGTAAAGACGCCATGGCACAAGACCACCTTGCTCACCTTGGCCATTACGTTGCATAATATACCAGAAGGCCTTGCCGTGGGCGTCTTGTTCGGCGGGGTGGCCGCCGGTTTTGAAGGGGCCACCGTTGGGGGTGCCGTTGCCTTGGCGCTGGGCATAGGCCTGCAGAACTTCCCAGAAGGTTTTGCAGTGGCCATGCCATTGAGGAGACAGGGGCTCAGCCGTAAAAAAAGTTTTGTCTATGGGCAGGCCTCGGCCTTAGTGGAGCCCATTGCAGCGGTTTTAGGGGCGTGGGCTGTTCTTACATTTCAGCCCATATTGCCCTATGCCCTTTCTTTTGCCGCGGGGGCCATGATCTTTGTGGTGGTAGAGGAGGTGATTCCGGAAACCCAACAGGATAAGTACACGGATATTGGGGTCATGGGATTTATTGGCGGGTTCATTGTTATGATGTCCCTTGATGTGGGCTTAGGATAGCCCCATGGCCCCGAAAATAAGTGGCCGTTCAAAAAATTTCCGGAGCTAAGTTCCGTTACCCTAGTAGAACGCATTGCATGATGTGCCCATGAAACAAAACCGCACCTATTTCTATGAGCGATAAGAAAAAGCCATGGTTTTGGAACGTAGCCCTGGTCCTGACCGTGATCATCTGTGCAGTGCTGCTGCTCTCCCATTACAAAAACTGGATAACGGAAAAACCACAGGAACTGCGGATCATCTCTGGTTTTTACCATGTGAGCCTGCCGTACAAGGACTTGGACAGCGTGGTATGGACCGCAAAATTACCACCCATGGAAAGGTTGCACGGCTTTTCCGCATTACAAAAGGAAAAAGGGGTCTTCAGGGAGTTCAAGGATTCCCTCACCAATAAAAAAGTATATGTTTTTGTGGATAACATCGCGCAGCAAAAAATAAAATTGGTCTATAGGGATTCTTCCTATCTCTTTTTAAACCTTAAGGATTCTACTGCTACTTTGGCCCTTTTTAACAGGGTATTGGGGAAAATGCCCTTGAAAGAACCGCTCAATTGATCATCAAGACCCTACCTTTGTACCATGGCAATGCGAACCACTCTATTTATTTTTTTTAGTTTGATGGTACTACAAAGGGCACAAGGCCAATATCAGTTGGAAATAAAGGTCACCGGGGTACCCAGTGATGAAGGGGAAGTTGCCGCGGCCCTGTACACGGATGCGGATTCCTTCTTGAAATTTGACGAGGTCTTTCGGTCAACGGCCGAAAAGGCACAAAAAGGCACCATCCTTCTCACGTTTACCGAAGTGCCCCAGGGCGAATATGCCGTGGCTATTTTCCACGACCGCAATGGCAATGGAAAATTGGATACCAATTGGTTGGGTATTCCCAAGGAAAAAGTGGCTTTCTCCAAGGCCAAGATGAAGGCCTTTGGTCCCCCTTCATTTGAAGAATGTATTTTTTCAATGAACTCCGATACTGAAATAGAAATAGAAATTAATTAGTTCTACCTTCTACCCGTTCTGCATTTTAACTAATGCTAATTGTAATTTTGTTGTTGTGCTGTATCATTGTCAACACAGTCATTTTTGCCATTATCCTAATTTTAAAACCTACAAAGGGCTTAGCACATTTGCACCTCATCGTGAATTGGCCGAACAACCGTGGAAACAATCTCCCAATCCGTTTTCTTTTCTTTCCTATTATCACTAAGGGGAATCACTTTTTTCTCTTAAACCATAATGGGTAACGGGTGAACCGGTAAAATACAGGACTCAAAGAGGTTGGATGGCGATACATGATTATGGTGTTGAAAATGATGCTATGGTCAACATTAGTAACAGGTTAGATAAGGTTTAATATTGTGTTAATACATGACCATCGCTTTATAATTTTGTACTTTGAAAGCTGACAACCTAAAATTGATAAAATATGGAAACAAAAGAAATTGCCGGAAAACTGGTCCAATGGTGCAAAGAAGGGGACTTTGAAAAACCCTATCAGCAACTTTACAGTCCAGACATTGTAAGTATTGAAAACGATGGAACTTCTGAGGGTGGCCGTGTAGAAGGTTTTGAAGGCATTCAAAAAAAAGGGGAATGGTGGAAAGAAAACTTTGAAGTGCATAGTACCACCGTATCCGAACCTGTGGTAGCGGACAACTGGTTTTCACTCCGTTTTGAAATGGATACCACCCACATGCCGTCCGGTCACAGATCCAAAATGTCAGAGATAGCCGTTTACCAAGTTAAGGATGGCAAAATCGTAAAAGAGCAGTTCTTTTATGACGAAGCATAAATTATAGCTAAGTTAGAAAGGTGATTTTCAAAGAGGCTATCTTTTTAGAGGGCCTCTTTTCTTTGGAATACTTATATTACAATCAAATTTAGAATATGGTTCTCTTAGCTCAATTGATAGGGGCATTATATGGGTTCTTGGCGGTCATTATTGGCGCCTTTGGGGCGCATGCCTTGAAAAAACGTTTTACGGCAGACCAACAAAAGAGTTTTGAAACGGGCGTTAAATATCAGATGTACCATGCCTTGGTGCTGCTTATGCTGGGTTTTAACCTGAATATGGACCAGGCCCACGAACGTTACATGGCCTATTGTTTCATTGGGGGCACCCTGTTGTTTTCCTTCAGTATTTATGGTCTTTGCCTTACCGCTTCCAGCGGTAGAAAATGGAAGTTTCTGGGCCCCGTAACCCCATTGGGCGGACTCTTTTTGGCCACGGGATGGGCCCTATTGCTATACCACTACCTCCATAATTTTTTCTAGTCCCTAAGTTACTGCCCTTGTTGTGCCGATGAGGTAAATTCCCTGATGGCCGTATTGGGTTCCATGATCGTATGGCCTTTCCAAAATTCCGGGTCGTAATGGGCCATATACTCTGGTAGAATGTCATTTTCTGTGGTCATTGCCTCAAAATATGTTTTGGTGATGGGCTCTGTTTCAAAGACCACCACTTCGTTTTTTTCCACATTGGCAAAAGTGAAATCCATGTTCCCGGTAAGTTCATTCTGTTTGTTCCGCCCCCTTACGATCTTGTTCTTTTCAAAAATCTTCAAAGACCGGTCTATGCCTACCCTTGCAGCGGTCTCACTTTGGTAAAATTTGAGTCCGTAGTGGCCCTTGGCCCCTTTGGTATAGAGTATTCTTCCCTTAGACAGGTATCTGTTCACGGATATGCCCAACAAATTGAATTTCCGGAGGGGTTTTACATTCTCAAACTGTACCTGTAACAGGGCAAAATCATCTGCATTTATGTGCAAGATACCTTGGTAGTCCGCGCCGCCCTTTGGTGCAAACTCAATCACATAGACAGCATCGTTGCCCATGTAGGTAAATGCTTTGAGGGTGTATTCATACTTTCTGGTCTTGGAGATAAAGGTAAGGTCCGTATCCGGTGCTGTGGGCAAGCTGGCCATCAGGGCACCCAATTTATTTTTTTTCCACTTGCCATAATTCTCCCTTTCGTCCGCCTTGTCCTTCTTGGCATCCTCTATTTCCTTCTTCAAGGCCGCGGTTTCAACAGAATCGGCTTGTTGCTCAAAGAGCTCGCTTACTTCGTCCGCATCGATCTTAAAGCTCAGCAAGCCCGATTTTATCTTGAAGTACGACCCCTCCTTTATATTTTCCCTGAGAATACCAATGAATTTTTCCTGTAGTTTTTCCGCATCCATCTCCGTATTCTTGTCGTAGAGCTTGGAGGCTTTTAGGATATCCAATTTCTGTGTGTCCGTATCATAATCGCCATAGAGATCGCCCAAAACTTCGGAATAATAGCTGTCGCTTTTTGGAATTTCAGTAATTATACTATCCAAAAAACGCTGATCCAGTACCGCAATGGTGCTCTTTTTAACGGTAAAGTCGCTCTTGGACCAGTTATTGAACTGTGACTGCCTGTGGAACACCCTTTTTTTGGTCAGGGCATTGCCATGGTTCCTTTCCAGGTTTTCCGAAACAAACTCCATGATCTCATTGGCCGTATAGTTTTTATTGGACACTATGACCTCACGTAGCTCAATGGCCTTGGGGCTCAAGGGAATGATGTTTTCCGTGAAGGCTTCAATGGGCCTGCTCAAGGATTCATAGCCTATGCAGGAAATATGTAGGGTGTCTGTTGCTTTTATGGATTCGTTCAACAAAAAATTGAATTGGCCCTCCTCATTGGTGATCACCCCTTGGGTATTGAGCCGTACCGTAACATAGGGGATGGGTTTTTGGGTAAGGCTGTCCACGATTTTTGCGCTGAGGTTTTGGCCAAAGGCAGTCCAAGTGCAACTCAGTACAATAAAAAAAGACAAGAGTGTTTTTGTTGTTTTCATGATGCAGGCAATGACATGTCAAACTTACAAATAGCGTACAGGATTAACGTTCCAATTTAGATTTCCTTAGGACCTTTTCA
>CAKZLG010000122.1 GCA_937125035.1 uncultured Maribacter sp.
AAACTGTTGAGGGTCACACCTCCGGGGGTTCGAATCCCTCTTCCTCCGCAAAAAACCCGCAACGTGAGTTGCGGGTTTTGTAGTTTAAAGAATTCAGAATCCCTGTTTTTTCTACCGGAATGAAACTGAAAAAGCTAATAAAAAAGCTTGGTGTGGGTTTCCAACGAATGCAAAATGGCTCTTTTGGGATATTGGTATAACCTCTTTCCTCAGCTACAAGCGAGGGGGCAAAATGGCTGTTATGATCAGATGGCCATAACAAACGGAGTCAAGAGGTGTTGACAATGATAATTTGAATGTTCTGAACGCACCTCAAACGAACTGAAGAAGGGTGTTTTTAGAGCGCTTTTATGCCTCTTATCTTGGAGCCCTTCAAGAATTATCTGGCTCGGGATGGCTACGGCCACTTGTATCCATGCAAAACATCAAATACTAGAGCACGATCTTCAACCTGATTGCCGTTGTTCCTCACAGGGGTAGAAGGGGCTCTTTTTCCATGGGCCGGACCCCCAAAAAAAGGTTTCGTTTTTTATCATGGGTATATTGATTTTTCTAAATTAAGGGCATGGTTCGGTCCATTAGGGTTGGTTCTTGAATACCAAAGAAAAGCGATGTTTTTGGTTGGTTTGGTCATATTCCACAGTAAAACCGTAGATTTCACATATCTTTTGATTTATGGCAAGGCCCAGGCCTAAGGATTCCTGAGCGTTGCCACCCCTATGAAAGCGCTGAAAGAGCTTTTCGGAGGTAACCTCGGTAGTGTCCCCTGTATTGGTGATCTCAAAACGATCTTGGGTCAGTGAGATTTGTATCGTTCCTCCTTCCGTATTATGCTGTACGGCATTTTTGATGAAGTTGGTAAAGAGAATATCGGCCAAAATATGATCACATTCCATGGTCACAGGGGTCAATTGCAGCGCTACCGCTAAAGCTTTGAATGCAATGATCTCTTCCATATTGTTCAGTATGTTCTCTATCAATACATGGACCTGAACTTGGTCCAAACGCTGAAATTCTTGGTTTTCAATTCTGCTGATAAGCGTTAGGGATTTCCCGATTTTGGATAATTTATTGACTTCATGATATACGGAATCCACCCGTTGGAGCTCTTTTTCATCTAAGTTTTTGCTCTCCATCAATGCCACCACTTTGTTCCGGATGATGGCCAAGGGGGTCTGTATTTCATGGGAGATGTTTTCATTGAATTCCTTGAGGTTTTGAAAATCCCTCTTGGCATGGTCCATAAGGGTGGCGATGACCTGATTGAGCTCTTCAAACTCATTGATGTTGGAGGATTGCAGATAGATCTCGTTCTTCTTCGTCAGGTCATATTGCTTTAACATGGTCAAGTTCTTGAAAAACGGGGTCCATGCCCAAGTGTATATTTTCCGGTTAATGTAATAAAGACCCAGCCCTAATAGCAAGATGATAAGACTGGTGCTTAAAAAGAGCAACCAGATCAATTCATTGATTTCCAACAAGGTGTGCTTAAGAACGATGCTAAAAGGCTGCGCGTTGATGCGTGCGGCAAAGGTATAGGTCTTATAGGGGATGTGTTTCTCCGCATAGGCCTCATAGACCAAGGTGTCCTTAAATTGCCCCGGAACTTGGTGGGGCGCGGCTTCGGAGGCAGTGAAAAATAGATAGTTGGAGGCGGGTAGCACCCCTTCTTTATCAAGGTGGAATTGAATGCGCTCCTCTTCTTGGAGCAAGATGTCCTCTACTTCATTGTTTACCAAGTATTGTATTAAAAAATAATCCACCGCTATCATGACCGGGAAGAGCAGCATCAAAAACAAAAGATAATAGGTATTGGTTTTTTTAACAAGGTTCATTCGCGATCGGTAAATTTGTAGCCAACACTGTAGATGGATTGAATATAGTCCTTACCACCCAAATCGGCGATTTTCTTTCTAAGATTGGCCAAATGGGTGTAGATGAATTTGTAGGAATCCACCATTTCTATATGGTCCCCCCAAAGATGTTCCGCAATGGCCCCCTTTGTCAGTAACCGGTGCCGGTTGACCACAAAGAAATGAATAATATCAAACTCTTTTTTAGTAAGGGTCAATAGGTGGTCATGTACAAAAACCTCATGGGTATATGGTTTTATTCTTATTTCGTTGAATATAATCTCTTTGCGGCCATGATAGGCCTTTCTTCTGTACAACGCCTTTATCCTGGCATTGAGCTCTGCTAGGTAAAAGGGTTTGGTCAAATAGTCATCCGCGCCAATTTCCAGGCCATAAATTTTATCCCCTACCGCATTTTTCGCTGAAATAATAATGATGCCCACATCCAAACTTTCTTTTTTAACGGCCGTAATAATATCCAGGCCATTACCGTCTGGTAGTGTAATGTCCACCACTAGGATGTCGTACGGAAAGTATCCTATCTTATCACAGGCGGACCTATAATTTTGTGCTGTTTCACAGATGTTTCCCTCTTCCTCCAGAAAATTTTTGATATCGTGAAGCAGTTCAAAGTTATCCTCTACTACAAGTACTTTCATTGCTGGTACGCTTTCTTTTTACGAAAAGGAACTTCCCATGCCCATAGACATGTTGCTCGCTACTCCCAAAGATATGTATCTATGCGTAGTTAAAAGACTTTTTTTGGACCTATAAGCAGCTTAAGTTTTCCTTAAGTATTTGTTTTTTATTTTAAGGTAGGGCAGCAAAAGAAGGAACGGTCTGGTTTGGCCTTAAAAGGCATTTTTTTATTCAGATTATGG
>CAKZLG010000123.1 GCA_937125035.1 uncultured Maribacter sp.
GTGTACAATGCGCAGGAGACCAGTTGGGAGGGGGCTGTACCTAGGGCCAATTACATACACCCATTATTTGGTTTGGATGGTACTGTTCTTACGGAAGACTTTCCCCAAGACCATCTGCACCACAGGGGCATTTTCTGGGCTTGGCACCAGCTTTACGTAGGTGATCAACGTATTGGCGATGGTTGGGAGATCAAGGATTTTTCATGGCGGGTCGTTGCAATGGACACCCTGAACCGCAAAGGGCCTGGAAAAACGCTACAAGCCAATGTCGTTTGGGAGTCGCCAGCATATACCAATGAACAAGGAGTGCCCCAACCCTTGGTCATGGAGCGTACGGAAATGACCGTACATCCCTTAAAAAACCACGTCAGGGCGGTTGACATAGCCATTTCCATGAAAGCGCTAGTGCCCCAAATGACCATTGGTGGCTCTGAGGATGAAAAGGGGTATGGTGGTTTCTCTGCACGTATCATTTTGCCAGAGGATGTTGAATTCAGCAATGAGCACGGAAGCGTGCTCCCAACGAATACCCCAGTAGATCCAAGTGCTTGGATACAGGTCACGGGGTCCATGGCACACAACGGGTCGTTTGGGCTCACCATCATTCCCCATAAGGAAAACCCGGGGTATCCCCATCCTTGGATATTAAGGGAAAAGGCAAGTATGCAGAACGCCGTTTATCCGTTTCCAGGACGTCATCCGGTGCCCTTGTCCATGGAAATCCCCACTGTTTTGCGCTACAGGCTATTGGTGCATGAAAAAAAATTATCCGATGAGGAGCTGCGAAAGTTCCTTTACGATCAATGAGTGGGGAAAGAAACAAAAAGAATTGGGATGAGGGCCGCAGGCGATGGTCCATGTACATGCCTTAGCGGCATTTTTTAAAAAGTTTGGCGAATGGCTTTAAAAGCAATTACCTTTACCAAAAACATAGGGATATGGAAGTAAATTTGGCAGTGCTCATAGATGGGGACAACATACCCTCAGGGTATCTTAAGGAAATGATGGAGGAGATCGCCAAATATGGAAACCCTACCATTAAGCGCATCTATGGGGATTGGACCAACCCGCGACTTTCAAAGTGGAAGAACATTCTGCTTGAAAATGCCATTACGCCCATACAACAGTACGGGTATACGCAAGGGAAGAACGCCACGGACTCTGCCATGATCATTGATGCCATGGATATTCTATATTCCAGTAAGGTGAATGGTTTTTGCATTGTGAGCAGTGATAGTGATTTCACACGCCTGGCAACCCGTTTGCGAGAGGCCGGCATGCAGGTATACGGCATTGGGGAAAGAAAGACCCCACAGCCATTTATTGTGGCCTGTGACCGGTTCATCTATTTGGAGATACTAAAGGGCAAGGACAGTGAGACCGATGTGGATGTAAAGACACCGAAGAAAGATACTGTAGACAAGATCACAGCAAAGGACCTTCGTTTTATAGCCAATACGGTAGATGATGTGGCCGATGAGGAGGGATGGGCCTTTTTGGGCGATGTGGGTAGCCTCCTGCAGAAAAAACAGCCCAATTTTGACTCCAGAAACTATGGTTTCCAAAAATTGACCCCTTTGATCAGTTCCCTGCCCAATTTTGAAATTGAGCGCAGAGAGGATTCCAAGGGCAGGAACAAGCTCATATATGTTCGCCTCAAGCAGAATAAATCCCCACGGAAAAAGAAGTAATCCAGTAAGTTTCCAAAAACCCAACCTATGAAATACCTTCTTCCCATTGCCATGGGGCTGATCATGCTTGCGGCCTGTGCCCCAGAGGGCAAAAAGTCGACAGGGCACTCCAATACCATGGACAGTCTGTTCATTGCTTTTTATGATTTTCAAAAAAAGATAAATCCCATTGAGGCTACCAAAGCCGGTTTTGACAGCTACAATGACACCATTGTAAACTATATTTCAGACGGACACCAAGACTATCTCAGAAAGTCTTATGCGTCTTTTTTGTCAGCGCTTGAAAAAGAGGACCTTACCCAGCTTGGTGCGCAAGATGCCTTGAGCGCCAGAGTCATGGAGTGGGATTGTCGTGTGAAATTGGAAGGGTTGAACAACCCCATTGTCACTATGGCATCGCCCATTTATAACCTGCCCAGTTTTGAACGGATGCCGCTTTTCCAGATACAGTCGTTACATCTCTACGTGGCGCAATTGGCGGGTGGAACAAGTGTGCAGCCCTTTGCCACCCCAGCTGATTACAGCAATTGGCTGCAGCGTTTGGAAGATTACCTACAGTTTCTGGATACCTGTATATTACAGATGAAAAAAGGCATGGAAGAGGGCATAGTTCTTCCCAAAGTCCTTACCACTAAAATGCTGCCACAGATCAAGGCATTTTTGGATGTACCATTGGAGGAGCACCTCTTTTACCAACCTGTGCTGAATTTTCCGGAAAGCTTTACCGAGGAGGTTAAAATAAAGTTGAAGACAGATTATGGTCAAATGATCACCGAAAAGATTTCACCCAAGTACCAACAGCTGTACCAGTTTTTGGAACGGGAATATTTACCTGCCTGTAGGGATACCGATGGAATCTCCGCACTGCCGCATGGTCTGGAAACCTATGACTATTTGATTCGCCTACATACGACCACGGAAATGACCGCAGTGGAGATACATGAATTGGGACTACGGGAGGTGGACCGCATTACCAAGGAAATGGAAAAGGTAAAGGCCGAAATTGGATATGTTGGGGAATTAAAGGACTTTTTCACAACGATACGGACCAAGAAGGAGTTGGTGCCCTTCAGCAAGCCAGAAGAGGTACTGGCCCATTTCGATAAAATACATGAGCGGCTGAATTTGTATTTGGATCGTGTTTTCAACCTAAGGCCAAAGTCCGGTTTCCATGTAAAACGCACTGAAGCTTTCCGCGAGGCCTCCGCCAGTGCGGAATATGTTCCGGGGTCTAAGGACGCCAAGCGTCCGGGCACGTTCTATGTACCCATACCCAATGCCGAAGAGTATAATAGGGTGCATGATGAGGCCCTTTTTCTACATGAGGCCATCCCCGGCCACCATTATCAATTGAGCCTACAACAGGAAAATAAGGACCTGCCCGAATTTCTTCATCCGGAAAGCATGGGCGTTTTTGTGGAAGGATGGGCACTTTATGCAGAATCGTTAGGTAAGGAATTGGGTTTGTACCAAGATCCGTACGCTTATTTTGGCATGCTGAGCATGGAAATGCACCGCGCCATACGATTGGTGGTGGACACGGGTATTCATGCTTTGGGCTGGACCCGCGAAGAGGCCATAGCCTATTCCTTGGCCCACGAGGCAGAATCTGAAGCTGGCATCATAACCGAAGTGGAGCGGTACATGGCCACGCCAGGGCAGGCGCTTTCCTATAAAGTGGGCCAACTGAAGATATTGGAGCTGCGCGACCGTGCCAAAAATGCTTTGGGCCCCAAATTTGATATCCGGGCGTTTCATGACCAAGTATTGGGATCGGGCAGCTTGCCCTTGGTGCTTCTTGAGGAGAAAATAGATGCATGGATCGCTAGGTATGGAGTGTAGTACAAAAGGGCTGGTAATGAAATTCGTTATATGTTTTTTTAGTGTGTGGGCGTGCTACCCATTAGGATGGGGCAATGGGGAAGCCATGGCGCAGCGACTGCAATTACAAATTACAGAGGTACAAGAGCGCGACCCGTTGGCCGGAATATGGAACTATGAAGTGCTTGGCGTCGTCAACGGCTACGAAAAAGGGCTTTTAATTATCACAAAGTCCAACGGTGACTATATTGTGGAGGTGGTTTTGGATCAAGGATCATTGCCAACGTATGACGTTGGGGTAATGGACAACACCATTCAGTTTCTTGTGAATATTGATGGTACCGAGCGGGTTGCAGTGGTCTTGGAGGTAAATGGCCATGAATTTAAAGGGGAAGCTATTACCAAGGAGGGTCGGTACAGCCTCAATGGCACCAAAAAATTTCCTGAAAAGTGAGCATTTCCAAAAGAAGCGGAAATCCACGTTCTTGTGGTATTGGGCGTTTGGAACAGAAGACAAAAAAAACGGACCGAAGTCCGTTTTTTTTAAGATTTAACACGTTTGTTACCACATTATGGGTACTGCCACGCGGGTAGTGTCCCAACCCATGACCATGTGGGCGCCGCCATCCACTTCCTTAAAGGCAATTGAGAATTCCTCTAAGGAGGTGCCATCCGTACTGGCCGCAGCTTTGACCCGTACAATATCATTACTGTCCTTATAAAAATAAGAGCCCCACTCATTCAGTCCTTTGTGCAGTATCACGGTCCATTCATCCTCTCCGGGAATGGTCAAAAGCGCATAGGTGCCCGCCTGTACATCTGTACCAGCCACTTTCACATCTTGGTAGAACGTGATTTCAGGTGCCTCGTTGGCTCCCGTCCGCCAAACTTGGCCAACCGGGGCCAATTCCGCGAGGGTACGGCTCTTGAGTTGGGGCCTACCGTAAATGATGCGCACCACTTTATCGGATACCTTGTAATCCGTAGGGAATGAAGCCATATCCATGGGGCTTTTGTCCAGACCGCTGAATTTCTGTGCCGTGACCGTAGTGCTCATAAGCACAATGGTCAATACTAAGGGAAGAGCAAATAATCTTTTCATCATCTTTTTGTTTTTTTATGGTATTATCGTTAGTAACAGGTATGCCTGTAAAGATAAGTAATGAGTCGGTAAAATAGAGGGTACTTACAGAAAGTGTTCATTTTACATGAGAAATAGTGACTTTGCTTTAGGGATGAATAAAAAATAGGATAAAATGTTTTGATTTATAACTAGATAATGATAAAAACTTTAATAATTGATATATAAAATACATATTTGCATCAACTATTATAACCAAATACTATGTGTGGAATTGTTTGTGCGTTTGATGTAAAGGAGAGTACAGAGGTCCTAAGGCCCCAATTATTGGAGATGTCCAAAAAAGTGAGGCATAGAGGACCGGATTGGAGTGGTATTTATGCCGATGAAAAAGCGGTTATGGCGCATGAGCGCCTGGCCATCGTGGATCCTGCCTCAGGAAAGCAGCCTTTGTTGAGTCCGGATGGCAAGCTTATCCTTGCTGCCAATGGGGAAATATACAACCACCAAGAACTAAGAAAACAATTTAAAGGCAATTATGATTTTAAAACGGAATCTGATTGCGAGGTCATTCTGGCCCTTTATCAAAAGAAGGGTCCGGCTTTTCTGGATGAAATGAACGGTATCTTCGGTTTTGCGATTTATGATACTGAGAAGGACGAATACTTCGTGGCCCGTGACCATATGGGTATTATACCCTTGTATATGGGGTGGGACAAACACGGAACCTTTTACGTGGCCTCTGAGCTCAAGGCCTTGGAAGGCACCTGCACCAAGATACAGCTCTTTCCCCCAGGGCATTATCTGCACAGTGCGGATGGTGAATTGAAACGCTGGTACTCCCGTGATTGGATGGACTATGACGCCGTAAAGGAGAATGAGACCAGTATCCAGGCCATAAAGGAAGCGCTTGAGGCCGCGGTGCACAGACAGTTGATGTCAGACGTGCCCTATGGCGTACTATTGTCCGGTGGTCTGGATTCCTCGGTAACCTCTGCCATCGCCAAGAAATATGCCCAAAAACGGGTGGAGTC
>CAKZLG010000124.1 GCA_937125035.1 uncultured Maribacter sp.
GAACCGAAGGTACAATTTAAGTGATCTGAGCACCCGGGGTTCCATGGTCAATGTGCTGCATTTCGGGATCAACAAAAAAGTGGGCAGAAAACTTACCTTGGGCGGCAGGGCGAAGTACTACGCCGGCCTCATGGATTACAATTCCACGAACAATAAGGGTTTTTTGGTGAACAGGCCGGGGCAGAACAATAGCTTGGCAAGCACCCTTAGCGCGGACCTACAGCTACGCACCTCTGGTCTCAATGAGCTTTCAAATGCCGATGAGGGCGCAGGCCTGGGCAGTACCTTGATGCGGCGGACCTTCTTTGGCGGTGATATAGGGCTTGGGGTAGACCTTGGGTTTTCCTATGCCCTTACGGAAAGAACCGTGGTTACCGGGAGTGTTCTTGATCTGGGTTTTATCTACCATTCTGGAGATGTGGAACGTTACAGCCTAAGGGGAAATGCCACAGTAGAAGGGATTGAGATCAATGTTTTGGAGGATTTTGCCAATTTGAACCGCGACTTTTGGCAAGATTTGGTGGATGAGGTTGAAAGGGCGGTACCCTTTGAAACCAGCAACAGGGCGTATGTGACCTTTAGGCCCACAAAGGTCTATGGTTCCATACGGCATGGCTTTGGGAAACCGGTGGGCCAAGTGGGGCTGGACTGTGATTGTACGCTGACCGGGGATGTAGGGAAGGAGAGGATGCAGCGCTATAGGAATGAAATAGGGGGGCAGTTGTTTCTTGTCAACAGGCCCAGAGGCCCCCAAGCTGCCCTTACCGCTTTTTATCTTAGGCGATTGGGCAATGTCCTGGCCCTAAAGGGAACCTACACAGTGGATAAATTTAGCTATACCAATGTAGGGTTGGGCCTCAACCTTCAGGCAGGCCCTATAAATCTCTATGCCATGGCAGACAATATTTTGTCCTACCAAAACATAGCGGGCAGCCATTATGCTTCTTTTCAGTTAGGATTAAATATCATATCTTGGGGCAGGAACTAGATTGTGGAAAAAAGGGAGGGCCCTTTTTGGCATGCTTTTTTCATAACATTCCTTAAATACCAGATACCAAGATGTTGAGAACAGGATTTATTATAGTGATGATGGGCCTTTATGCCACAATGGGCAAGGCGCAAACCAACTTGAACGAATACAAATATATCATCGTTCCCAAAAGGTTTGAGGCCTTTAAAACTACCAATGCACATATGACCAGTACCGTGCTGAAACATTTATTCTCTGAAAAGGGATACCCTGCCATTTACAACGACGAACTGCCCAATGAATTGGCCATGAACGCATGTTTGGGTGTAACGGCGGACATTCTGGACGAATCCAATATGTTCACCACCAAGACAACGGTAAACCTGGTGGATTGTAAAGGGAACGTTGTTTTTTCCACGCCACAGGGCACTACCAAGGAAAAGGAATTCAAAACAGCTTATCACCAGGCGCTCATAAAGGCCATGGAGGTCTTTGACAATATGCCCTATACTTATTTGAGCCAAGAAACCACCCAAGACACCCTGACCATAAGATTCAATAATGACGTGAAAAAGATCCAGGACAAGGCCCCAGAGCTCAAGAAAGCGAACAACGTTGACCCCATGGTCACTCAGAAGGCCTCACAGGCGGAACAGTTGTACGAAGACCGTAGACCCGTGGCCTCGGCCATTCAAAAGGCTCCGGAGAAAGGGATGAAAAAGCTCGACATAAAAAAACCCAATCCAGATGATATTTGGTATGCTCAAGCTGTAGGAACGGGCTACCAATTGGTGGACAGTGCCCCTAAAATCAGAATGAAATTGGCAAAAAGCTCCGTGGATGATGTTTACTTTGCAGAGGCGGGGGACAAAAACGGTATTGCTTTTAAGAAAGAGGGGGTTTGGTATTTTGAATATTATGAGAACGAGACCCTGGTACAGGAAGAACTGCATCTGAAATTTTAAAAGTCGTACTTATCCTTCCAACGTTTTTTCAGGAATTCCCTCAGGGCATTCTCCCTGGTGTTATTGCCAGGTTCATAAAAACTACTTCCCTGTATTTCCTTGGGTAGGAACTCGGCCGCCACAAAATTGTTTTCAAAATCATGTGCGTATGGGTACTCTGCTCCATACCCCAAATCCTTCATGAGTTTGGTGGGTGCATTCCTAAGGGCCATGGGCACGGAAAGGTTACCCGTTTCCCTTACCTTTTGTTGTGCCTTTCCTATGGCCAAATAACCGGCGTTGCTCTTTGGGCTTGTGGCCAGATAAATGGCACACTGGCTCAAGATGATCCGGGCCTCCGGATATCCAATGGTGGTCACTGCTTGGAAGGTGGTGTTGGCCATGACCAACGCGGTAGGGTTGGCCAAGCCAATATCCTCTGATGCGGCAATGAGCATTCTACGGGCAATGAACTTTACGTCCTCGCCCCCTTCGATCATGCGGGCCAGCCAATATACGGCCGCATTGGGATCGCTCCCCCGGATTGATTTTATTAAAGCGGAAACAATGTCGTAGTGTTGCTCACCGGTCTTGTCGTAAAGAACGGTGTTCTTCTGTGCCTTTT